>NZ_JBPQTL010000069.1:0-29395 GCF_051386295.1 Micromonospora sp. URMC 105
ACCCGGCGCTGCGCCCCGGCCAGCTCGACGCGGCGGCCGGCGCGGTGGTCACCCTCGGCACGGTCACCGACGTGGCCGACCCGGACCGGCTCGGGCGGGTCCGGCTCAGCCTGCCCGCCTACGGGGACCTCGACGCGGGCTGGCTGGCCGTGCTCTGCCCCGGCGCCGGGGCCGGCAAGGGGATCGTGGCGCTGCCCGACCCGGACGACACCGTGCTGGTGGCGCTGCCCGGGGGCGAGCCGGTCTCCGGGATCGTCCTCGGCTCGCTCTTCGGCGGGGTCGAGCCGTACGACGCGGGCATCGCCGACGGGAGGTCCGGCCGGTGGTCGGTGCGCACCGGCAGCGGCCAGACGATCGTGGTCGACGACGCGGCCCGCAGCCTGCGGCTCTGCACCGACACCGGCAGCTTCCTGGAGCTGACCCCGGAGCTGGCCACCCTGCACGCCGCCACCGACCTGGTGCTCTCCGCGCCCGGGAAGGCGATGGTGGTGCGGGCCCGCAGCGTCGACTTCCTGCACGCCGAGGAGACCGAGGACGCGCCGACCGCGCGGGAGCGGGCCGCCGCGCTCGCCCGGCAGAGTTCAGGAGGCGGCTGATGCGCTGGATCCACCTGGAGTCCGTGATCACCTGCGACCACGACGGGCGGGTGACCAACCGGGCGTCGCAGCGCTGGGTGACCGTCACCGGCGTACCGGTGCTGGTCGACGACGACCCGCAGGGGCGCGACATCGTGGCCTGCCCGAACTACGGGCCGACGGTCAAGCCGTGCGCGAAGACGCTGCCGGTGCGGGTCGGCTACAGCGACTGGCTGCGCGTCGACGGGCAGCGGATCGTCCTGTCGCACCTGGACGGGCTCACCGACGGCACCCCACCCGGCCTGGTCCACCACACCGTCCGCGACCCGCGGCAGACCCTGGTGGAGGCGGACCGATGAGGGCCTTCCGCTTCGTGGGTGCCGGCTTCGACGCCGGCCGCACCGGTGGCCTGGCGTTGACCGCCGCCGGCGGCCTGGCGATGACCGAGGGCGACGAGACGGTACGCCAGGCGTTGTACCTGCTGCTCTCCACCACCCCCGGCGAGCGGCTGATGCGCCCCGGGTACGGCTCCCGGCTGCACCGGCTGGTCTTCGCGCCCAACGACGACACCACCGCCGGCCTGGCCATCCACTACGTACGTCAGGCGATCCGGCGCTGGGAGCCGCGGGTCGAGGTGATCGACGTCGACGCCGGGCCGGACCCGGACGACCCCTGGCGGCTGGTGATCCGGCTCGACTACCGGGTCCGGGCCAGCCTCTCCCCCGGCCAGCTGGTCTTCTCCGTCGACCTGCTCCCCGACGACGAGGAGACCGGCGGGCCGGGCCACGACCACGCCGAGGGAGACCCGTCATGACGCTGCCCGTGCCGCACCTGGACGACCGCGCCTTCCTCGACCTCGTCGCCGAGGCCCGGGAGCGGATCCGGCAGTCCTGCCCGGCCTGGACCGACCTCTCCGCGCACGACCCGGGAATCGCGCTGGTGGAGGCGTTCGCGCACCTCACCGAGGTGATGATCTACCGGCTGAACCAGCTGCCGGAGAAGGCGTACGTGCAGTTTTTGAACCTGCTCGGGGTGGCCCGGCACGCTCCGTCGGCGGCCTGGGCGGACGTGCGCTTCACCCGTACCGGCGGCGACCACGGCGCGGTGCGCATCCCGGCCGGCACCCGGGTCGCCGCGGCCCGGGGTGCCGACCCGCGACCGGTCGTCTTCGTCACCACCGAGCCGGCCAGGCTGGCCGCCGGGCAGGCCGAGGTGACGGTGCGGATGCACCACTGCGAGCCGGTCGAGGCGGAACTGCTCGGCACCGGCACCGGAGCGCCGGGGCAGGTGCTGCGCGCCGCCCGGGCGCCGCTGGCGCGCACGGCGGAGCCGCTGGACCTGCTGCTCGGGGTGGAGGTGCCGCCCGGCTCGGTGGAGCTGGGCGCGGCCGCCCGGGAGCACGAGGGGCGCACGTACGAGATCTGGCGGCCGGTGGACAGCTTCGCCGGCGTCGGCCCGCAGGCCAAGGTGTACCTGGTGGACCGCTGCTCCGGGGTGGTCACCTTCGCCCCCGCGCTGGACCTGCGCCCGACCGGCGACGGCCCGGCCGGGCCGGGCGAGGCGGCGACCGGGGCGGCGGCGAGCGGGGCGGCCGGCTCCGGGCTGGTGACGGTGGCCGCGGTGCCGCCGGCCGGGGCGGGCGTCCGGCTCTGGTACCGCGCCGGCGGCGGGCGGACCGGCAACGTCGCCGCCGGCACGCTGACCAGCCTGCGCGACCCGCTGCCCGGGGTCCGGGCGGCGAACCCGGAGCCGGCCGCCGGCGGGCGGGACATGGAGACGCTGGACTCGGCGCTGGCCCGCGGGCCGTACGAGTTCTTCGCCCAGCAGCGGGCGGTGACCGCGCGGGACTTCGAGATCCTCGCCGCCGGAGCCGGCGCGGTGGCCCGGGCCCGGGCGTTCACCCGGGCGGCGGTCTACAGCTTCGCCCGCCCCGGCGAGGTCGAGGTGGTGCTGGTGCCGTACGTGCCGGACGAGGCCCGGCCCGGCGGGCGGCTGCCGGTGTCGGTGCTGCGCGAGCACGAGGTGGAGGAGGCGCGCCGTCGCGTCGAGGCGGACCTGGACCGCCGCCGCGCCCTCGGCACGAGCTGCCGGGCCGGCTGGGCCCGGTACAAGGCGGTCTCCATCCGGGCCCGGGTGGTGGTGCGCCGGGAGGAGGACGCCGAGGCGGTGCGGCGGCGCATCCACGACCGGCTGCACCAGACGCTCAGCCCGCTGCCCACCGCGCTGAACCCGGCCGGCTGGGCGTTCGGCGAACCGCTGCGCGCGTCCAACGTGTACCGGATGCTGGAGCACGCCGAGCCGGGCGTCCGGTACGTGGAGTCGGTGCGCTTCGAGGTCGACGAGGCCCCCGACGCCGAGGTACGCACCCTCGCCGTCGACCAGTACCAGGCCCGCACCTGGTACGCCGGGCGGGGCGAGGTGCTGTTCCGCTCCACCAACGCGGGCGCGGGCTGGGAGCCGGCCGGCCGCTTCGAGGGCGAGACGGTGGTGCGGGTGTGTCCGGCCCCCGCCCCGGTACGCCCCGGCGTGACGGCCCGTCCCGGCTCGGTGGCGGCGGTGACGGTGCGCGCGGCCGGTGGCTCCCGGGTGCACCTGAGCACCGACCTCGGTGAGAACTGGTCGCTGGTGACCGACCTGGACTCCCGCATCTCCGACGTGGCCTGGATCGACCGGGACGGCGCGGGCGCGCTGCTGCTGGCCACCGACACCGGCCTGTACGAGGTCTCCCTGCTGCCCGGCTCGGTGCCGTTGCAGATCCTGGTCGACCCGGCCGACGCCGACCGGGGCTTCTACGCCGTACGCGCCTTCGTCTCCGAGCGGGGCGCGCCGGGGGTGGCGGTCGCCGCGCAGGCCGGGTTCGGCGTCTACCTCTCCACCGCCGCCGGCCGCCCGGGCAGCTTCGCGCACGCAGGCCTGGCCAACGTGGACAACCGCGTCCTCGCCGTGCAGTACGACGGCCCGGCCACCCTGCTCTGGGCGGGTGCCGGCGAGCCCGACCCGAAGAAGCCCGGGCAGGGCTGCCACCGCACCCGGCTGTTCGAGTCGGACGTGAAGTGGCAGTCGGTGCAGGCCGGCTGGATCGGCGGCACCTGCCGCGACCTGGCCTTCGCCGGCACCCTGGCGCTGGCCGCCACGCAGAGCGGCGGGGTGGTCCGGCTGGACACCCTGGCCGCGCAGCCGCAGTGGCAGCCGGTGATGGTCAACTGCGGCCTGCCGCTGCGCGACCGGTCCCGCTTCGTGCCGGTCGACGCGATCGCCGCCACCGGCGGGACCGACCGGCTGATCCTGGCCGGCGGTGAACGCGGGGTGTATCGCAGCGGCGACGCCGCCGACTGGACGCCCAGCGCCAACCAGGCCACCGCCGACGTGGTGACCGTTCCCGACACCTGGCTGCTCTGCTCCGGCGAGCACGACATCGAGGTGGTGCGGCAGGATGCGCCGAGCGGCGATTGAGCGGTTGCTGCCCGCGGCGTACCAGCGGGCCAGCGTCCCCGGCAGCGTGCTCTTCGCGCTGCTGGAGGTGATGGAGGCGCTGCACGCCCCGGACGAGGCGGTGCTCGCCGACGTCGACGCGCTGTTCGGCCCGTACCGGGCCCCGGACGGCTTCGTCGCCTACCTGACCCGGTGGGTGGCGATGGACCACGTGCTCGCCTCGCCCCGCGCGGACGCGCCGGCCGAGCTGCCGGTGGGGCGGCTGCGGGACCTGGTGGCGCACGGCGCGCACCTGGCCCGGTGGCGGGGCACCCCGTACGGGATGCGCAGCGCCCTGGAACTGGCCACCGGGGTCACCGGGTTCGTCCTGGACGAACCGGTCGACCGGCCGTTCCACCTGGTGGTCCGGGTGCCGCCGGCCGCCGCCGACCGGCTCGCCGTGATCGCCCGGATCGTGGCGGCGGAGAAGCCGGCGGCGGTGACCGCCGAGGTCGTCCTGCTCGGCGACGCCGGCCCGAACCGGGATCCGCCCGTCGAGCCGGAGCCGGGCCACCCGGCCGACCCCGGCCCGCCCGTCGATTCCCCGCCGCCGCCCGTCGGCCCGGCGGTCGGCCGGGCCTCCGTTCCGCCCCCACGCACCCTTCCACCTCCGGGACCGTCCGCAGAGGAGCCGTCATGACCACCGAATGGGCCGTCGTCGCCGCCGCCGAGCAGTTCACCCTCGACACCGGCAACCACGGCGAACTCACCTTCACCGTCTCCAACCCCGGCGCGGCCCCGGACACCGTGGTCTTCGACGTCGCCCCCGGCGAGGGGAGCCAGCGCTCCTGGTTCAGCGTCGCCGAGCCGCAGCGGGTGGTGCCCGGCCAGGGGTCGGTCTCCTTCCTGGTCCGCCTCGCCGTGCCGCCCGGCACCGCGCCCCGCCGCTACGACATGACCGGCTTCGCGTACTCGGCGAACACCGCGCCCGAGGAGAGCTCCCGCTCCAGCGGCCGGGTGACGTACGAGGTCCGCGCCGTCGCGCCGCCGCGGCGCGCGCCGTGGCCGTGGATCGCCGCGGCGGTGGCGCTGGTGGTGCTGGTCGGGGCGGTGGTGGGCTGGCTGGTGACCCGGCCCGACGACGCCCCCGCCCCCGGCGAGCCGCAGGTGGTCACCCTGGAGGCGGAGAGCCTGGTGCCGCAGGCGAAGGTGGAGTCGCCCACCGGCAGCGCGGCGAAGGTGGTGGCCCAGCCGAACTGCTGCGGGGTCACCTGGTCGCAGGACCGGCAGCTGTTCTTCCAGGGCCTGGCGGTCGGCGACCAGGTCACGGTGACCGTCGACCTGCCGAAGGACGCGGTGTGGCGTTTCTCCGCCGCCCGCACCACCTCGTTCGACTACGCCAACACCATCTTCCAGATCGACGGCGTCCAGGTCGGCGGGACCTTTCTCGGCTTCACCCCCAAGGTGGTCCGCACCGACTTCGAGGACGTCGGCACGCTGCGGCTCGGCCGGGGACCGCACCAGGTGACCCTGGTGGCGGTCAGCAAGACGCAGGCCTTCGACCGGTACTTCGCCGGGGTCGACCAGATCCGGTTCACCGAGGTCGGCGGGGCGGCGGCGGCCCGGCCATGAGCGGGAGGCGCAAGCTGCTGCTGGCGGGGCTGGGCGCCCTGCTGGTGCTGCTCTTCGTGGTGGCCGTCGGCGTGGGTCGCGGCGACCGGGGCGGCCCGGACGACGACGGCGCCGTCCGCCGGCTGGGCCGGCTGTTCGGCGACAGCGCCACGGTCGACCCGGCGACGGTGCGGGCCGGCTGCGAGCGCACCGGGGACACCCTCACCGTGGTCGGCGACTGCGTGCTGCGGGTCGACGACCCGGACGGGCTGCGCACCCTGGTGCTGCGCAGCCCCGCCCGGTTCCGGGTCACCGCCCCGGCGCCCCGCGACGCCGGCTTCACGGTGGACGACGAGGTGCAGCCGGGCGAGGACGGCACGGCGGTGGCAAAGGTCGCCGTCGACCGGCCCACCGAGATCACCGTCGGCTGTGCGGGAGGTGCGGCGTGCGCGGTCACCATCGGATCCTGACCCGGTGGCCGTGGGCGGCCCCGGGCAGCCGGGCCGCAGCGCTCCCGCGGGCCTCGGCACCGTACGCCGCCACGCGCCGGACGGCGGACGGCCTGCCGTGGCGCGCCGGCCCGACCCGCGAGGAGGCCCGCCATGGGTGAGCTGCGCAAGCCGTTCCTGCTGCTGGCGCTGCTGGCGGTCGCGCTGGTGGTCGGGGTGGAGCTGGGCGCGTCGCTGCTCACCGGCGGCGGGGACGCGAGCGGCGCGCTGCGGGCCGGCGCGCAGGACCTGGGGGTGGACGTCGGCGAGGTGGGCCGGGTCGACGAGCCGTCCGGGCGGGGCACCGGCTACCTGGCGCTGATCGACGTGGTGGCGCTCTGGACGACGGGGCTGTTCTGCCTGAGCCTGGTGCTGCCGGACCGGGTCCAGGGGCGGGTGCAGGGCGTGGCGACCCTGGTCTTCTCGATCGTGCTGATCCTGGTGTCGCTGCTGATGCTGGTGCTCGCCTTCGTGGAGCTGTCCATCATGGTCTCGCTGTTCCTGGCGGCACCCTTCGGCACGCTGGCGTACCTGGCGCTGTGGGGCTTCTTCCCGGTCGGCGAGGCGAGCCTGCTGCTCGGCCTGGTGCTGCTGCTCAAGCTGGTCTGGGTGGTGCTGCTGCTGCTCGCCCAGCCCCGCTTCCTGCAGAACAAGGGGCTGGTGCTGCTGGCGCTCACCACGCTGCTCTGCACGGTGCTGCTGGAGTTCCTGCACAACCTGGTGCCGGTCGTCGTGGTGAGCATCCTCGACGACGTGGGCGCGCTGGTCTTCGCGGTGGTCGCGATCGTCTGGGGCCTGGTCCTGCTGATCGGCTCCATTCCCGCGATCGTCAAGGCCGTCCGGGTGACGGCCGCCCTCCCCACCCGCTGACCGGCCCTAGGATCGACGTCATGCGTGTCCTCGTGGTCTCCGCGCCGCTGGTCGGCCACGTCTTCCCGCTCGTGCCGCTCGCCGCCGCGCTGCGCGACGCCGGCCACGAGGTGCTGCTCGCCACCGGGGGCGGTGGCCTCGCCGTCGAGGGCGCCGGCCTGCCGGTGCGGGACGTCGCGCCCGGGTTCGACCTCGGCCGGATCGCCCTGCCCATCATGCTGCGCCACCCGCTGATCGCCCGCGCCGAGTTGGCCGGCACCGCCGGCACCCGCGGCGCCGGCCTGCTCTTCGGCGCCCTCAACGACCAGCTCACCGACCGGGTGGTCGCGCTGGCCACCGAGTGGCGACCGGACCTGGTGCTGCACGAGCCGTTCGCGGTGGCCGGCGCGGTGGCCGCCGCCCGGCTGGGCGTGCCGGCGGTCCGCCAGGAGAACGCCCTCTTCGACGGCCGGGACCTGGTCCGCGCCACCACCGCCCGGCTCGGCGGCGCGCTGCGCCGGCACGGCCTGACCGAGCTGCCGCCGCCCGCCGCCGCTCTGGCCGTCGCCCCGCCCAGCGTGACCCACCAGGACGGCTGGCCGATGCGGTACGCCTCCTACGTCGGCGGCGGTGAGCTGCCGGACTGGTTGCGCGAGCCGGGCGCGCGGCCCCGGGTCCTGGTCAGCCGCAGCACCCTGACCGGCCCGGGCGACGAGGGGCCGATGCCCGCAGTGGTGGCGGCCGCCGCCCAGGTGGACGCGGAGTTCGTGCTGGTCCGGCCGGACCGCCGGTCGGCCCGCGCGCTGCCCGGCAACGTCCGGGTGGTCGACTGGATCCCCCTCGACGCGGCCCTGCCGGCGAGCGCGGCCCTGGTCCATCACGGCGGGGCGGGCAGCGTCCTCGGCGCCCTCGTCGCCGGGCTGCCACAGCTGGCCACGGTGGGGGCGGGCGACCGGCGGCACAACGCCGAGCTGGTGGCCCGCCGCGGCGCCGGCCTGGCGCTGCGCCCCCGGGACATCACCGCCGAGACGCTGACCCGGCTGGTGACCGACGCCGACCTGCGGACCGCGGCCGGTCAGGTCAGCCGGGAGATCGCCGCGATGCCGGCGCCGGCGGAGCTGGTGCCCCGGCTGGCCGCGCTGGTCTGACGCCGCCCCGGTGCCGCCCAGCCGCCCGAGGTGGTGTGGGGCGGTTCAGCCGAGCGCGACCGCCAACAGGTCGGTGACGACGGCGGGACTCGTCGCCTCGCAGTTGCTCAGCACCAGGACCCGGTGGTTCGTGTCGGGGAGGCAGGCGTCGAAGGCGCGGAATCCGGCGTTCTCCCCGGAGTGGTGAAACCAGGCCCTGCCCTCCCACGAGCCGAGGAACCAGCCGTATCCGTACCCGTCTGCGTCCTCCCGGCCGCCGGTCCGTGCCTGCTCGGTCAGCATGAGCTTCCGGTACCGCTCGCCGAGCAGCCGCCCGGCCCGTAGGCCGTCGATCCAGGCGAGCAGATCCCGGGCGGTGGACCAGATGTCGCCGGTCCCCATCCCCAGGACGTCCAGCTCCCAGGACGGGACCGGCCGGCCGTCCCGGTCGTGTCCACGAGCGACGTCCGCCCGGTCCGCCGGGAGACCGGCGAAGGTGTCCGCCATCTGCAGCGGCGCGAAGACCGTGCGCGTGAGCAGGTCGCGGAACTGCTCGTCGGCGGCTCGTTGTGCCACGTGCGCCAGCAGTACGTATCCCGGACTGCTGTAGTGCCAGCCCGCGCCGGGTGGGAACAGCGGCGCAACCGAATGGAACGTCTCCAGCAGGTCGGCCGGCTCCACCCGGCGGGCGAGGTCGATCATGGGGTAGTCGTGCCAGTGCCCCAGCCCGGAGGTGTGGCTGAGCAGGTGGTGCAGCGTGATGCCGTGCCACGACGGCGGGCATCCGCCGATCCAGCGCCCGATCGGGTCGTCCAGGCGCAGTGCGCTCCGTTCGGCCAGCAGCAGGACGGCTGCTGCGGTGAACTGTTTGCTCAGCGACGCGATCTGGAACCGGGTACGCGGGGTGCAGTCGTCGGAGGTGACCTCCGCGATCGTGGTGTCGCCGGCCACGGCGAGCATCGAGCCTCGGATCTGCGGGACGGTGGACATCTGCCGACCCTAAGGCCTCTTGCTGCTCCGCTGCCGTCCCGCGGCGGCGGCGACGGTGGCCCGGCCGAGCCGGGGTGGGGTCAGCGGACGTGGTCGCGGTAGCCGGCGATCGCGGCGGCGAGCACCTGCTCGCCGGGGCGGGACCAGAGGTCGGCCTGGAAGACCTCCACCTCGACCGGGCCGGTGTAGCCGGCCGCGTCGACCGCCTCGCGCAGCCGGCGCAGCTCGACGCAGCCCTCCCCCGGCAGCGCCCGGCCGAGCAGCACGCCCTCGGGCAGCGGGGTCACCCAGTCCGCCACCTGGAACGCGGCGATCCGCGCGCCGGCCCGGGCGATCTGGTCGTGGACGCTGTCGTCCCACCAGACGTGGTACGTGTCGACCACCACGCCCACCACGGCCGGGTCGAATTGCTCGGCGATGTCGAGGGCCTGCCCGAGCGTGGCGACCACGCACCGGTCGGCGCAGAACATCGGGTGCAGCGGCTCGATGGCCAGCCGCACCCCCGCGGCGGCGGCCTCCGGTGCGAGTGCGCCGACGGCGTCGGCGACCATCCGCCGGGCCCCGTCGAGGTCGCGGCTGCCGGGCGGCAGTCCGCCGGAGACCAGCACCAGTTCACCGGTGCCCAGGGCGGCGGCCTCCTCGATGGCCCGCCGGTTCTCGTCGTACCAGCCCGGGGCGGTGAAGAAGCCACCCCGGCACAGCGAGGTGACGGTCAGCCCGGCGTCGCGGACCAGCCGGGCCGCCCGGTCCAGGCCGTACTCGGCGACCGGCTCGCGCCAGAGCCCGATCCCGGGTACGCCGGCCGCCGCGCAGCCAGCGACGACCTCGGCCAGCGGCCAGTGCTTCGCGGTGGCCTGGTTGAAGGAGAACCGCTCCAGCCCGGCGGCCGGCACCACCCGCCCGCCGACGCCGGCCCCTTGCGCGGTCACTGGGCCACCCCCGCCACGGTGAAGAAGGCCCGCGCCCGCGCGGCGGCCGCCTCGGCATCGGGCAGCAGCCCCGCGGCGTCGGCGAGGACGAGCAGCCGGGCCAGGTACGCCGGTGAGCGTCCGGCCTGCTGCCCGGCCACCATGGTGAAGTGTTCCTGGTGCCCGGCCAGCCAGGCGAGGAAGACGATGCCGGTCTTGTAGTGCCAGGTGGGGGCGGCGAACAGGTGCCGGGCCAGCGGCAGGGTGGGCGCGAACGCCGCGTCGTACGCGGCGAGGTCGCCCCGGTCCAGGGCGGTCAGCGCGGCGGCGGCGGCCGGGGCGATGGCGGCGAAGACGCCGAGCAGCGCGTCGGAGTGCCCCTGCTCGTCGCCGCGGATCAGCTCCGGGTAGTGGAAGTCGTCGCCGGTGTAGAGGCGTACCCCGGCGGGCAGCCGGCGGCGCAGCGCGACCTCCCGGCCGGCGTCGAGCAGGGAGACCTTGATGCCGTCGATCCGCCGCTGGTGGTCCTTGATCAGGTGCAGCACCGTCTCGGTGGCCTCGTCCAGGTCGGTCGAGCCCCAGTAGCCGGCCAGCGCCGGGTCGAACATGTCGCCGAGCCAGTGCAGCACGACGGGCTCGTCGGCCTCGGCCAGCACCTCGCCGTACACCCGCAGGTAGTCGTCGGGGCCGCGGGCGGCGGCCGCCAGGTGCCGGCTGCACATCAGCACGGCCCGGGCGCCCGCGTCGACGGTGGCGGCGAGCTGCTCGGCGTACGCCCGGCGGATGTCGGGCAGGGTGGCGGGCCCCGGTGGGAGCTGGTCGGTGGCGACCCCGGCGACGATCCGGCCGCCGACCGCCCGGGCCTCGGCAGCGCTGCGCCGGATCAGCTCGCGGGTGGCCGGGTGATCGAGTCCCATGCCGCGCTGGGCGGTGTCCATCGCCTCGGCCACCCCGAGCCCGTACGACCACAGGTGCCGCCGGAAGGCCAGGGTGGACTCCCAGTCGACGGCGGCCGGGGCGCCCGGCACGTTCTCCGCTGCCGGGTCGGCGACCACGTGCGCCGCCGCGTACGCCACCCGGCTGGTCGCCGGGCCGCTCGGGCGGGCGAACCCGGCGCCCCCGCGCAGCCGGTACGCCCCGACGCCCGGCAGCCGGACGGTGCCGCTCACCGGGTCAGCTCCGGCACCTCGACGCGGCAGCCCTCGCGGGCCGAGCGGAGCCCCAGCTCGGCGAGCTGCACGCCGCGCGCTCCGGCGAGGAAGTCCCAGGCGAACGGCGCGCCGGTGACGACGTGCCGCAGAAACGCCTCCCACTGCACCTTGAAGCCGTTGTCGAAGTCCTCGTTGTCCGGCACCTCGGTCCACTGGGCGCGGAAGTCCTCGGTGGCCGGCAGGTCGGGGTTCCACACCGGCTTCGGGGTCACCGCCCGGTGCTGGACGCGGCAGCGGCGCAGCCCGGCGACGGCGCTGCCGGCGGTGCCGTCGACGTGGAACTCGACCAGTTCGTCGCGGTGCACCCGGGTGCACCAGGAGGAGTTGAGCGCGGCGACGATCCCGCCGTCGAGTTCGAAGATGCCGTACGCGGCGTCGTCGGCGGTGGCCGGGTACGACCGGCCGGTCTCGTCGACCCGCTCGGGGATGTGGGTGGCGGCGAGACAGGTGACCGCCCGGATCGGGGCGAAGAGTTCCTCCAGCACGTACTGCCAGTGCGGGAACATGTCCATGACGATGCCGCCGCCGTCCTCGGCCCGGTAGTTCCAGGAGGGCCGCTGGGCGGGCTGCCAGTCGCCCTCGAAGACCCAGTAGCCGAACTCGCCGCGCACGGAGAGGATCCGGCCGAAGAAGCCGCCGTCGATCAGCCGCTTGAGCTTGCGCAGGCCGGGCAGGAAGAGCTTGTCCTGCACGACGCCGGTGCGGACGCCGGCCGCGTCGGCGGCGCGGACGAGTTCCAGCGCGGCCACGCTGGACTCGGCGAGGGGCTTCTCGGTGTAGATGTGCTTGCCGGCCTCGATCGCCTGCCGGATGGCCTTCTCCCGCTGCTGGGTGACCTGGGCGTCGAAGTAGATCTCGACGTCGTCGCGGGCCAGCGCGGCGGCGAGGTCGGTGGTCCAGTCGGTGAGCCCGTGCCGCTCGGCGACGGCGCGCAGGCGGCCCTCGTCCCGGCCGACCAGGACCGGCTCGGGCCAGATCCGGGTGCCGTCGGGCAGCGGCAGGCCGCCCTGCTCGCGGAGGGCCAGCAGGGACCGGACCAGATGCTGGCGGTACCCCATCCGACCGGTGACGCCGTTGACGATGATGCCGATCGACCTTCGGGTCATGGTCGTCCTTCCGTCGAGACAGCTCAGGCAAGCGCTTTCCTGGCAGCGTAGGGGTCCGCTCGGCATGCGGGCAAGGGCTTTCCTGACACCCGTGCGGTAGCCTTTGCCCGACCGCGGGGCGCGGGACCGGGGGCGGGCAGGTTTCGGGGGTGGCCATTGGCGACGCTGGCCGACGTCGCCCGCCGCGCGGGCGTCTCCCCCGCCACCGCCTCCCGGGTGATCAACGGCAGCAGCAAGCCGGTCGCCGACGAGCTCCGTGAACGGGTGCTGCGCGCCGTCGCCGACCTGCGCTACGTCCCGAACGCGCACGCCCAGCTGCTGGCCCGGCCGCAGCGCAGCGTGGTCGGCGTGGTGGTGCACGACGTCTCCGACCCGTACTTCGCCGAGGTGACCCGGGGCCTGCAACGGGTGGCCACCGACCGGGGCCGGCTGGTGATCATCTGCAACAGCTACCGCGATCCGGAGCGGGAGCTGGAGTACGTCGAGATGCTGCGGGGCCAGCAGGTCGCCGCGATCGTGCTGGCCGGCTCGGGCTACCACGACCCCGACTTCACCGCCCGGCTCACCGAGAAGCTGGCCGCGTACGAGGCGACCGGCGGCCGGGTGGCCGTGATCGGCCGGCACGAGCACCCCGGCGACGCGGTGATGCCGGCCAACACCGACGGCGCGCGCCTGCTCGGCGCGGAACTGCGCCGGCTGGGTCACCGCCGGGTCGGCGTGATCGCCGGCCCCCGGGAGCTGACCACCACCAGCGACCGCCTCGCCGGCGTCGCCGAGGGGCTGGCCGACACGCTGCCGGCGCAGCGGGTCCGCTACGCCGACTTCACCCGCGACGGCGGCGCCCGCGCCGCGGCCGAGCTGCTGGACGCCGTACCGGGGCTGACCGCGCTGGCCGCGCTCAACGACTCGATGGCGGTCGGCGCGCTGACCCTGCTGCGCGCCCGGGGGGTCCGGGTCCCCGGCGAGGTCTCCGTCGTCGGTTTCGACGACATGCCGGTCGCCGCCGACGTCACGCCCGCGCTGACCACCGTCCGGCTCCCCCTGGTCGAGCTGGGCGCCCGCGCGATGACCCTGGCCCTGGAACCGGCCGTCGACCGTCCCCGGGTCGAGGTGCTTCCCGCCGAACTCGTCCGCCGCGACAGCCTCGGCCCCGCCCCCGCCTGACCGTCCCCGAAGCGGCGTGAGCCGTCGCGTACACGACGGCCGGGGCGGGCCGGTAGTGAAGATCGGCTATAAGTGGTCCATGGAGTTCCCGCCGTACCTCGCGACCATGCCGATGCACGCGATCACCGAGATCCACGGCGAACCCGGCCTGCTGGAGCGGTTCCGCCTGGAGATCCGGGCGTTCGACCCGGCGCAGCGGGACCGCCTCACCGCCGCCCTCGACCTCGCTGCGGACCTGCACCGCGACGACCGGCGGGTGCGCGAGCCGTACCTCAACCACCTGCTGCGGGTGGCGATCCGGATGATGCACCACTACGAGGTGCGCGACGTGGACGTCATCGTCGCCGGGCTGCTGCACGACGCGGTGGAGGACCACCCGGACGAGCTGGCCGGGCCCGGCGCCGCGGATCCGACGGCGGCGGCGCTGGCCGCGCTGGCCGCGCGCTTCGGTCCGCGGGTCGCCCGGCTGGTCGGTGCGGTCACCAACCCGGAGTACGACCCCGACCGCGACCGCAACGCCCAGTACCGCGAGCACGTGGCGGCCAGCCTGGACCGGGAGCCGTGGGCGCGGGTGATCAAGATGTCGGACTTCACCGACAACGGGGTGGGCGTGGTCTACACCATCGGGCCGAAGGTGGCCCGGTCGGCGGCGAAGTACCGGCCGCTGGTGCCGGTCTTCCGCGACCTGATCAGCCGGCCGGACACGCCGCTGTCGGCGCCGGTGAAGCGGCACATCTTCGCCCAGCTGGCCTTGGCCGAGGAGCGGTTCAGCGCGATCCTCGACCAGCCCAACTAGGAGGCCCGCAACGGTCGATGACGTGCCGGTGCCGCCGTCCGGTCGGACGGCGGTCCATGCACGGGTGGATGGACCGCCGTCGGTGAAGCGACGGCGTCCTCCGCTGCGCCCGCTCCACCTACCGCCGGGTCAGCCGAGCACGCTGATCGACGAGTGGGACCCGGCCGCGCCGAGAACGGTGCCCTGGAAGGGAGCGGGGCGGTCCGGGTCGCTGACCAGGCGGACCGACAGGTAGTCCGGCACGCCGGACAGGTGCAGCGCCCAGCGCATGCCCAGCGCGCCGATCCAGCTCGCGCCGCCACCGTTGCGCTGGAACGAGCAGCCGTCGATGTTCACCACGTCGGCCTCGACGAAGAAGCCGGCCGAGTACCGGTCGGTGGTGCCGACGCCGGTGGAGTCGGCGGTGCATCCGGAGAGTGTGGCGGCGCGGCCGGACACCTCGAACCCGCAGCCGTAGGTGTCCTGCGCCTCGCAGCCGACGATGGTCGCCCGCGACGACGCGACCTTGAAGGCGGGGCCGGGCGCCGTCCCGCTACCCGTCCCGTACGCCTTGCAGCCCCACATCTTGGTGTTGCCGCCGCCGATCAGGTAGCCGCCCGCGTCGCCGCCCTGGGCGGAGCAGCCGCTGACGAAGCCGTCCGACGACTGCAGGTTGTACGCCCAGCCGCCCGCCTTCTCCACCCGGCAGTCGGTCAGCTTGTACTCGCGCTGCCCGCCCGGGTACGCGCCACCGAGGTAGATGCCGTCGGAGGTGGTGTTCGCGACGAACACCCGGCACAGCCAGGGCGCCGGGTCCGGGCCGTACTGGGTGGGCTTGGTGGCGATCTGGAGGTTCACCCCGTTGGCCGCCAGGTTCACCGCGTCGAGCCCGATGTCCCGGATGCACATCCGGGTGGCGGTGCCGGTGACCATCGCGCCGCCGGTGAAGCCGCTGGCCGCCTTCAGCAGCGTCGACAGCGGACCGGCGCCGACCAGGGTCTGCTTGTCCAGCAGCACGATCGGCGCCTTGACGTAGTAGGTGCCGGCCGCCACGAAGACCGCCCCCTGCGGGCCGACCGCGTTCAGGGCCGTGTTGATCGCCCCCTGGGCACCGGTGGTGGTGTTCACCTCCCAGGTGGCGCCGGAGCCGGCCGGGCCGACCCACGGCAGGCCGCTGGTGGTGGCCGCCTCGGCGGCCGACGCCCCACCGACGAACGGCGCGGCGACCGCCGCGGTCGCGGCCACGGCCGTGCCCCGCAGCAGTGCCCGACGGCCCGTGTTCTTCTCCTGCACGTGTCCTCCTCGGATCGCGACACCTCGCGCGTCGACCCGGTCCGCCGTACGGGCGGTCGGGCGCGGAGGACGGACACCGACCGGGAGACCGCGCGCGGCGGCCACCCGGCGACGGACGGCGCCCCCGTACGGGTCTCCCCGCAACGCTCGTCAGTGCCTGGCGCAGGCCAGCATGGACGGTCAGATCGACCGTGTCCACTGCCGGGATCGGATTCTCGCCGAGGGCGCGCGGGCCGCCGGTACGGGGCAGCGCGGCGGTCCGCCCAACCATAGAATGGGCGCTCGGCTCGATCATGGCCGCTTCCCCGGGGATGACACGATGTCCGGCATGGACTGGATGCCGTTGCTCAGCACGGGAGCGGGCGCCCTCATCGCGCTCTCCGGCAGCTTCCTCGTCGACCTGCGCCGGGGGCGCGACGCCCGGGACCGGGACCGGGACCTCGACCGGTGGCGCACCTGCATCGACTTCGCACTCGCCCTGGGCACCGCGCACAGCATGCTGCGGAACACGCCCGCCGGTGACCGCGCGGCGACCAAACAGGCGATGACCGAGTCCGGGGCGTACCAGGAACGGGAGCGCCTGCTGATGTCCGGCACGCCGGAGCTGGTGGTGGCGGGCGAGGACGCGTTCCACCGGCTGGTCGACATGCAACGGCTGATCCGCGCCGGGGAGGACGTGCGCACCGCCGACGGGCACGAGGCGTACCACCGGTTCGCCGAGTCGCTGTGGCGGTTCCGGATGGTGGTGCGCCGGCACTTCGGGCACCGGGCGATCGACCCGGGGACGCTGGAGCGCAAGGACTGGTCCGAGCGGAACGAATGCGTGTACTGCGGCGCCGCCTGATCGGTCAGGAATCGAGAAGCGCCGCCTCCCGGGCCGCATCTAGCGTGATCGGCATGGACATCACCATCAACACCACCGTTCTGCCGCACGTCGACCCGGGCGCCTCGCTGGCCTTTTACCGTGACGTTCTGGGTTTCGAGGTCCGCAGCGACGTCGGGCAGGGCACGATGCGGTGGATCACCGTCGGCCCCGCCGGGCAGCCGGACGTGTCGATCCTGCTGGCGCCGCCGGCGGCCGACCCGGGGGTGACCGAGGCCGAGCGGCGCACCATCGCCGAGATGATGGCCAAGGGCACCTACGGCTGGATCCTGCTGGCCACCCCCGACCTCGACGGCACCTTCGACAAACTGCAGGCCGGCGATGCCGAGGTCGTGCAGGAGCCCACCGAGCAGCCGTACGGCATCCGCGACTGCGCCTTCCGCGACCCCGCGGGCAACCTGATCCGCATCCGCGAACTCCGCTGACCAGTCCGGCCATCGGTTCGGCCCGGAGCGCCGGGCCTGCTCGACCGGCCCGCCGACTCGGCAGGGCGTCACCGTCGTCGAGCCCCTCCCCGCCTGCTCGGCAGGTGGCCCGGGTGCTCGCCGACCTCGATGAGAGGAGTTTCTCCATGTGTCACCCGTCGTGGGGCCGCGCACTCGCCGCGGCGCAGCGCCTGCGTGACCTGGCGCTGCTGCGCCGTGTGCGTGACCGGATCGACCGGGAGTACGTGCAGCCGCTGGACGTCGAGGCGCTCGCGCGGGGCGTGAACATGTCGGCCGGGCACCTGAGCCGTCAGTTCCGGGCGGCGTACGGGGAGTCGCCGTACGCGTACCTGATGACCCGGCGCATCGAGCGGGCGATGGCGCTGCTGCGCCGGGGTGACCTCAGCGTGACCGAGGTGTGCTTCGCGGTCGGCTGCGCGTCGCTGGGCACCTTCAGCACCCGTTTCACCGAGCTGGTCGGCATGCCACCCAGCGTCTACCGCGACCAGGCGGCGAGCGCGACGGCGGGCCTGCCGCCGTGCGTCGCCAAACAGGTCACCAGACCGGTCAGGCACCGAGAAGCGCCGGTCGCCGAGCTGCACCTGGCGTGCTGACAATGGCATCGATGGAAGGGATCTCCACGAAGTGGCTGGAGGAAGCATGACGAGCGCGCCGGCGCGAGGGCTCGAGGAGAGGCTGCGCGACACTCGCGCCACACTGGAGCGGGAGGTAGATCTCTGGGTCGCGACCTCGGGCTCCCCGGGCGGCGTGCACCTCATCCCGCTCTCGTACCTCTGGGACGGGACCGCGTTCCTCATCTCGACGCCGCGCGCCTCGGTCACCGGCCGCAACCTGCTGGCGGACGCCCGGGTGCGCCTCAGCCTCGGGCCGACCCGCGACGTCGTCATCGTCGACGGCCCCGCCGAGCCGGTGGAGATCGCCGATCTCGGCCCGGAAACGGGCGACGCCTTCGCGACCAGGACCGGTTTCGACCCGCGCGAGCTCGACGAGCCCTACCAGTACTTCCTGATCCGGCCGCGGCGCATCCAGGCCTGGCGGGAGGCGAACGAGCTGTCGGGCCGCGTCCTCATGCGTGACGGCCGCTGGCTCGGCTGACCGCCGCCCGACAGCTCGGGTACCCGGGCGCCGTCGGCCCTTGGCGGTCCTCTGCGCAACTCACGGCCCGCCCCACCCCGTCCCGCTGGAGGGGCCGGCCCGTGCTCGTACGCTCCGGGATGTCGATGTGGTCCCGGAGCAGAGTCTCTCCGATCCACGGCATTTGTCGGATTGTCTGCATGTCACGCTTCCGGCCGGCACGACTGCCGCGAAGGCGACGGCCTGCTTGTTAGCGTGCGGTGAACACGTTCATCGACGCGTCGACGACGACGAGTTTCCGCTGTTGAGCGCGGTATCGCGCCCCCGGCTACCAGGGGGACGACATGACGGACACCTCCAGCACCAATCCACCTGCCGGACGGGGTCGACGGGGACTGCGGGGGCTGAACCTGACCTGGGAGGCGACCGTTCGGACTGGACTGTGGGTGAGGAGGCGCTGGGAGCAGCTTGTCGTGGGGTTGCAGGACGCCGAGCCAGGCCTGGACACCGCGCGCGAGCCAGCGGGTCAGACGTGCTGCGGCGAAGCTCTCCCGCACCCTGCCGGCGACGCAGGCCGGGAAGCTCGAGGTGACGCTGCAGGACGAGATAGCCAGGCAGGGCCGGTGGACCGCCGGGCGAGCAGGCGCCGTGGTCACCTGCGTCCCCGAGATCTCGGTCGAGCTGGACGAGCAGGTGCTGGAACTCCTCCGACCGCACGGCGAAGAAATGATCAAGATTGAGCGCGAGTACGACGTACACCGGCGGCGGGCCGAGGCTGCCGAGCGAATCTGCCGGCAGTGGATCACGGTGATGGAGCTGTTCGTCGACAGCCCTGCGGCTGAAACCTGTGGGCAGGAGGTCAAGGACGATCTGATCAGTGCCGTACAGCAGGTCAAGCGGGACGCCGAGGCGGCCGCGGAGTGGACCAGGAGAATGCGGACGACCGGCCCCGTCAACGCCGACCTGCTCCATCCGCACACCTGGTTCGACCATCCCGCCGCACCGGCGCGGGACGGGGGGCCGGCGAACGGCCGGCCCGAGGCGGCGGTCGACACGCCGAAAGCTGACGGCGATCAGGCGGCAGCTGCGGATTCGGGCAGCAGCCCGACCCGGTGATGCTCATCCATCAATTGGCCGGCGGTTCCGAGGTATCAGATGCGAGGGTGGGCGTCCTCGATTCGTTCAGCCTTGACGTACATCAGGAATTCAGTCTGATCCACGGCCGGCAGCGCACGGAACGCGGCGTAGGCAACGCTTCGCGAGTGCGCGGTCTCGGCAGCGAGGAGTCCGATGATCGCGGCCCAGGAAAGTGAGACCAGGTGGAAGACACGATCGTCGCGCAGCGCCGGAAGCCTGCTCAGGTCGCCCAGGCGCGTTACCGCGTCGTCGTCGCTGGCGGCGCGATCGACGAGCTCGAAAACGGCCTTGCCCCGGTACGGCCCGCCCCGCCGGACCAGCTCTGTCAGCTCCTCGTTGGACATCTGCCGCACCGGCGGCGCCGGCCTGTGTGGTGGGGGCGGGGCGGTCATGCGACTCCTGATCGCCGAGGGACTCCGCGGGTCTGATCTCCTGCTGGCCTCGGCAGCAGGATCAGGGACCGGCCAGTGAGTGGGGATCAGCCCGCGACGGTCCCCGTCGTGGGTTTCCCCGTCCACGCCCACATCTCCAGGGCGCGCCGGTCGACCAGCGTGATGTCGAGCTGCCGGGCCAACTGGATGCCGTCTCCTGCGGTGAAGAAGCTGTTCGTCACGAGCATGCAGATCTCGCCACCGTGGATGTCCCGGCAGGTGCCGGCGAACCGCTGGATCGCGGCACTGCCCACCCGGTTGTTGATGCTCTGCCGCTTGCACTGCACCACGACGCGGCGGCCGTCGGGAGCGATCGCCATGACGTCCGCTCCCCGGTCGCCGGCGCCGCCGCACACCTTCACCTGCCGAAACCCGGACGCGACCAGGATCCGCGCGAACCACTGCTCGAACTCGGGTCCGCTCATCGTGTCGGTCACCTCGATCAGCCTGTCCCGCTGGGCCTGCTCGGCCCGCTCGCGGGCACGCTGCTTCGACACGACAAGGCCCACCGCGACGACCCCTGCAACGACGAGGCACGCCAGGAAGGCCGACCAGTACGGATGCCGCTGCACGAAATCGACGACCATCCCGAGCACCACGAGGACGGCGACGGCACCCGGCAACAGAGCCCAGCCGTTGGCCGACCTGCCGCCACCGGACAAGCGGCGCACCGTCGATCTCCGCCGCACACTGCCGGGGCGCCGCCTACGGTAGTGCGCCCGAACCCGAGCTCCGTTCTTCCTGGTGTGTGACCTCACGTACGGCACGAGGCACCTCCCGGATCGAGGGAGGCTCGGTCTCGCGCCCGGGTCCGACAATCGACGCGCACGAGCGTCGATTGTCAGGTACCCGTCACTGAGACCGAGGTGGCCAACCAGTTTGCGCGCGGCGCCGGTCAGGCAGCGACTGCAGGGAACACTACGAGCGATCCGTCGCCGCTTCGTTCGATCTCGATCGCAACGTCAGCTTGGTGGACTCCCGCGCTCAGGCCATCACCCAAGGCGCGAAGGCGATATGCGGCCTTGAGCAGGTCGTCGACCTCGCCCTGGGTGAACATGATGCTCCGGAAACCCCCGGGACGCCTCAATTCGAGAGTCGACAGTCGAAGCAGCACCGAGTTGATGCCCGACTCCAGCTCGTCGATACGACGCTCGTCGTCCTGCAAGGTGCCGATGAAGCTCTTGAACGGGTTATTCGTTTCCACCGATTGCGCGTGTTCAACTGCTTGAAGCACGAGCACTCGGCGTTTGAGAGAAATGGCGAGTCGTGCAAACTCCACGTGTGCGCGGAATGCACCGCATTCCTCGTCGATGCCGGGGAACGCCTTCGTCAGTGCACCGATCTCAACCTGGTCGTCGGGCAGCGCAGCTAGCGCATCCTGCCACTTGATGAGCCGACGCTTGGTCCGCTCAATCGCCGTGTTGATCGCGTACGACGAGGAATCCAGTCCTAACGACAGGCCGATCCTGCCCTGGTCGAGGAGAACCGACGTCGCCTTGTCGATCGCGTCACGACAACCGTCCAACTCGCTGCGTTCGTTCTCGAGTTTGTCTTCGTGCAACTGCTCCAGGAGGTCGGTGATGCGCTCGATCGCTTCCTGGCGTTGGTGATCGGCGTAAGCACTGACGCCGACCGCGACGGCCATCAGCACAAGTGGCGCGGCCACTGTCAACGCTCCGGCGCTGGCCACGGCGACACCGGCTGTGGTGGCCGAGCCGGTTGCCGCACCTGCAACAGCGGCCTTGCCACCAACGGGCACAAACGTGGCACCGGCTGCGATGCGGCCGGTGGAATTTACGAACGTGCCGCGAATACCTCCTGCGACCGCCTTCGAAGCCATGGGCCGGAAAAGTCCTTTACCGACCTGTGCGGCGACCTTCGCCGGTACCACCATCCGGTAGAGCACTTCACCGGTAGCGGCGACGTTCAGCGTCGGAGGCGCTGACTTCGCTGTCTGGGTTACGAGGTGCGACAACTGTTGAGCGAGCGGACTGGCTGCATGAAGCGGAATCCCGCCGTTCCGGTCGCGTTTGATCGAGATCGGATGCGCTTCCAGCGTGGCGATGGGGGAATCTGCAAGTGTTGCCAGGACCGTTCTCAGTTCTACGAGCCGAGCCGGTGTCATGCCCCCATCGCCCAGCACGTCCGGCACGCTCACGGCCTCCGTAGCGAGCGTCCATACCGGCACGGGTGCCTTGTTATCAGTGGTCACGCCTTGTCCCTTTCCAAACTGACATCACCATGGGCGGCGGTAGCGACACCGGCGTCGGGCTGTCGGCCGATCGTCAGCGCAGCCGTCCAATGCGGAGTGCCCTCACCCGGTAGCAAGATGACGTGGTTGTCGCCGCAGATGGCCGACCATGCCCGGTCCCTGCATCTCGATACGCCCAGAACGGGCGTCGCAACGATTCCGCGCGCCGCGAGGCGGTGGCGGTATTCGAGGACCTGACCGAGGCCCAGCCGAAGCTGCTCGACCTCGTTGTCCCCGACCACGCTCTTCACCTCGGCGATGAACTGCCGCCCGTCGATGTCCCGCCAGGCCAGATCCACCGGTACGCCGTGCAGCCCTGCCCCGACCCGGAGACCCTCCGCGGCGAGGTGGTCGATCAGTGCCTCACACAGCCGATCGTGCTCACTCACCCCGGCCCGGTAGGCGTCCGCGTCGAACGACCGCTGCGTCGGCAGGTCGGACGACACCGCCGATGCCGCGTACTCCCGGTCGAAGCCCCGCTCCCCGCCGACCTCGGCGGGCGCCGCACCGGCGAGCAGGGTCTCGGCGGCCTGCCAGGCACGGCCGGCGACCTCGGGCCGGTACCGGCTCTCGAACGAGAACGGGCCGGCCGCCACCCAGGCGTTGAGCATCCGGGCGGCGGCCACGACCGGCGGCTGTCGGAGCAACCACATCGCCGTGTCGATGTCCGGGCAGGTGAGGAGCATCTTCTCCTCGGCGAGCGTCTTCGTGCGGTCTTCCAGCATCTCGATGCCGCGCCGTCCCCACTCCTCCAGGTCCACCGCACCCGCGTCCATCGCAAGCCCGATCGGCGCGGCTGCCACCCGCAGCCACACCTCCTCGCCGAACTCGTACACCCCGAGGGTTTCCAGCACTCCGACGGTCAGCCGCAGCAGCGGACCGTGGCCCCCGTTCACCTGCGACAGCAGCCAGTGCCTGCCGGCGGTCGGTGCCGCCTCGGGCATTGTCATCCGGGCCACCCATCCGGCCAGCGCCCACGCCGCGCGCTGCGGCTCGTCCAGCCCTTCGGTCCAGGCACCGTCGAGGACAGCCGGCGGTGGGTCGAGCGGCGCCGGCTCCGGGTCGGCGAACACCCACGCCGCGAGGTCGGCCGGCTGGGTGAGCTGCCACAGCCGGGACCGGCGGGCCGCCAGGATCCCGGTCAGCTCCGCGACGTCGTCCGCCGACCACAAGCCGGTCGGCACCGACTCGGCCGTCATGCCTTGGCCTTACGACCGCGGATCGCCTTAGGACGGTGGAAAGCGCCGACGAACTCCGGCCTCTGGAGCAGGGCGTAAGTCTTGCGGGCGGCCTCGGAGAGGCGCACCTCCTCGACCGATTCGGCCTGCTCCCGGAGGTCCTTTTCCAGGTTCTTGACCTGCTTCTGCAGGTCGGACAAGAGCAGCTTCCGGTCGATCACGCGACGACTCTAGTCGTCCCGTTGATGGGACGGAGGTACCTGTAAGGTCCAATCTGGCCGACGGGTCGCTACCTACGGCTCCCGCATCCACGTCTTCGGGTCGGTGACGAAGATGCCCTTGCCCTGATGCCGACGGATGACCCCGAGCGCTTCAAGCCGCACGTAGACCATCTGAATGGTGGACGTGCCGACCTTGTAGTCCGCCGCCATCTGAGCGATCGACGGCAGCTTGTCCTCGGGCTTGAGCCTCTTGGCCTTGACACCGGCGATGATGTCATCGGCGATGCGGATGTAGTCGGGTGTTGTAGGCATGGCGCTCCTTGCGTGGCTCGCCAATTCGATCACGAACCGCCCATGAACGACAACAACCAGTGGTTGACTTAAACGACTAAGCCGTTAGTCTTGGTCTCGAGCCGCTCCTCGCGTGGCAACGAGTTCGGCTCACCCCTGGTCGGGGCGGGTGCGTGTGCCCGTCCCGACCCGCCGGACTGCTCTGCTGTCGTACCGCTGAATCGAGCTGCGGCGGCCGAGCGGGCGGGTCGCCTGCGGCCCCCGCTCGGACGGCCCGCCCTTCCACACCCCCTGCCGGGAGCGTCCGCGCTCCTGCCTGCCCGCAGAGAGGATCGTCGTGGCACAGGTGTATCGAGGTGGCCAGCCCTACCCGGCCGCCCACCCGGGCCGGTGGACGCCGCACGAGGTGCGGACCCGCGAGTTCGCCGCGCGCCGGCGCGGCGTCGACCCTGATGAGGTACGCGAGTTCCAGGCCCGGGTGGCCGACGAGCTGGCCATGCTCAACGAGACGGTACGGCTGCTCAGCCAGGAGAACGACCGGATCAAGCGGGCGCTGCGCGACTGGCAGACCCTGCACGCGCGGGAGTGCCGGCCGCTGCACGACCACCCCCACAACTCCGGCCACTGGTGACCGTGCGGCCCTCCCCCGGCGACCTGCTCATCATCGACGGCCGGGCCTCGGTGCAGTTCGCCGGGGACCGCGCCCTGACCTTCCGCGTCGTGTCGGTCTCCGACCAGCCGACGTACCACGGCTGGATCTGGCTGACCGGCTACGTCCTCAACCGTCGCGGCGAGGCGACCACCAAGAGCGAGATCTACGTCCAACTCGCCGGCCTCCGCCCCGCGCACAGCACCCCCGGCCCGAGGTTGCCCCGTGCCACCCGCCCCAATGCTTCGCCGAATGATCAAGGTGACGGCAGCGCAGTTCGCGTCGGCGCGGGGCTGCGTGCTCCGGCTGATGCTCGGTGACCCGATTGGCGCGATGGGCGGCACCGTCCCGGCCAGCGGAGGCCTGCGGGCCACCAGCGCTGCACCCGTCCTGCCGTCCGGGTGGATGTTGCCGCGCTTACGCACGCGCGGGTTTCCGCGCTAGCCGGTGGCGTCGGCACGGCCACAGCGTTTCCCGGCGTGGCCGGCCGGCACCCTGGCCGACGGCTCCGGAACACCGTGTGGTGCGGCATTCTAGCTCTGGGCGGCTCGGTCCGACTGTGCCTGCCGCGCCCGCAGGAACGGCCCCAACCCCAACCCGTCCTCACTGGCCAGGAACGCCCCGCGCGCGGTGAGCAGCGCCTCCTCGGCGTGCGCGATGCAGCCCCACACCGTGTCGCCCCAGGAGTCGGCGAGCTTGACCTCGGCCGGCTCGCCGCACGGCTCGCCCTGTGGCCCGCCGATCTGGCACCGGGCCGGTGCCCCGCCTCGACGGCTGACCGCCTCGGCCGCCTCCCGGATCAGCGAGAACCGGGCCTCGGCGCCGGGCTGCGCCACCCGGTCCTGTGCCGCCACGGCCCGCCGCTGGCCGAACAGCACCGCGTTGCCGTCCGGGTCGATGACGCGGCACTCGCCGCCGGGGGCGTGCTCGGGGTAGCCGGCGCGCTGGACCGCGTACCCGGCCGAGGTCAGATGGTCGACCACGGGCTCCAGCTCGTCGACGTACAGGTAGATCAGCAGCGGCAGCTCGACGGTGACCAGGCGCGGCGTGACCGCGGCCAGCAGCAGGGTCAGCTCCCCGCACTGCAGGTACGACCAGCGCGAGTCCCCGTCGCCGCCGCTGCGCACCTCGGTGTAGCCGAACACCTCGTAGAAGCGCCGCGCCGCGTCGGCGTCCGCGACGTACAGCACCGGCACCTGCGCCTGCACTCCACTCTGCACCGCGTAACCCTACCTACAGCCGACCCACGAATCACGTCTTCGAGATCGGCTCTCTGACACCCCCACGGCAGTGTCGGGCCGCCTACGATGCGGCCATGCCCCCCTCACCCGCGCGCAGCTCCCGGACCACCGACTGGACGCCGCCGCGACGGCCGGACTGCTCCTGCCCCGAGCACCATGACGACCTCGCCGAACTGGTGCTGCCCGTCACCGAGCCCGGCGACCCGCCGACGACGCTGCCGGACCTCGTCGCCGCGAACACCCTCGGCGTCCTGCCCGCCGAGCCGCGCGACCGCTGGCTGGAGGTCCACGACGAGTCGGACAGCGGCCCGTCGCGGCTCGGCCCCTTCCACTGGGGGCTCTGGCTCGGTGACGAGGCCCGGTCGTGCTACGACGACGACTCCGAGCGGTCGCTGGACCAGGCGCTGCTCGACCGTCCGGGCGTCGACCGGGTCGAGTGGATGGAACGCGAGGAGTTCCTGGTCGGGGCCCCCACGCTCTGTGCGAGCGGACTGCTGGCCGCCATGGCCCGCGCCCTGGCCGATCCTCGGGTACGCGCCGCCGGCCGGCCGGCCGCCTAGGCCCGGCCGACGCCGCCGGGCGCGGCCGGGTCAGCGGGCGAGGGCCGCGTAACGCCCGTCGCGCGCGATCAGCGTGTCGTGGCTGCCGGACTCGACGATGCGGCCGTGGTCGACCACGGCGATCTGGTCGGCCTCCCGCACGGTGGAGAGCCGGTGCGCGATGGTGATGACGGTACGGCCGCGGACGAGCTGGTCGAAGGCCCGCTGCACCGCCCGTTCGGTCTCCGTGTCCAGCGCGCTGGTGGCCTCGTCCAGCACCAGGATGCGCGGGTCGCGCAGCAGCGTACGGGCGATCGCCAGGCGCTGCTTCTCCCCGCCGGAGAAGCGGTGCCCTCGGGAGCCGACCACCGTGTCGTACCCGTCGGGCAGGCCGGCGATGAGGTCGTGGATCTGCGCGGCGCGCGCGGCGTCCTCGATCTCGGCGTCGGTGGCGTCCGGCCGGGCGTACCGCAGGTTCTCCCGCACGGTGGTGTGCAGCAGGTAGGTCTCCTGGCTGACCACGCCGACCACGGCGGCGAGGTCGGTCAGCCGCAGGTCGCGCAGGTCGACGCCGTCGATGGTGATCCGGCCGCTGCCGGGGTCGTGCAGCCGGCTGATCAGGGCGGCCAGGGTGCTCTTGCCGGAGCCGGTCTCGCCCACCAGGGCCAGGCTGGTGCCGGCCGGCACGTCCAGGGTGATCCCGGCGACGGCGGCGGTGTCGCTGCCCGGGTAGCTGAAGGTGACGTCCTCGACGCGCAGGTGGCCGCGCACCCGCGCCGGGTCGATCTCCACCGGGTGCGCCGGGTCGTCCACCTCGACCGGAAGGTCCAGGTACTCGAAGATCCGGGCGAAGAGCGCCAGCGAGGCGGTCAGCGAGACGCCGACGTTGAGCAGCCCCATCAGCGGGCGGAACAGCCCGCCCTGCAGGGCGGTGAAGGCGACCAGCGTGCCGATGCTGAGGGTGCCGGCGGTGCCGGGCAGGCCGGCGCTGAGGTAGATCACCGCGGGGATGGCGGCGAAGATGACCGTCATCGTGGCCATCCGCCAGCGCCCGGCCAGTTCGGAGCGGAGTTCCAGGTCGACCAGGCGGGCCGACGAGGCGGCGAACCGCTCGGTCAGCGCGGCACCCGCCCCGAGGGTCTTGCTGAGCTGCACGCCGCTGATCGACAGCCCCTCCTCGATGGTGACGTTGAGGTCGGCCAGCTCGCGCTGGCGCTGGGCGGTGATCTCGCGACGCATCCGGGCGACCTTGCGGGTCAGCCAGATCGCCGGGGGTAGCACCAGCAGGGAGACCAGGGAGAGCCGCCAGGAGAGCGCCACCATGGCGGCCGCGGTCGCCACCACCGTGGTCAGGTTGGCCGCGATCGAGGTGGCGGTGGAGGTGACGACGGTCTGCATGCCGCCGATGTCGTTGGTGATGCGGGACTGCACCTCGCCGGTGCGGGTGCGGGTGAAGAACGCGACGGACTGGCGGTGCAGGTGGGTGAAGACGTCGGTGCGCAGCCGGTGCATCACCAGCTGGCCGACGCGGGTGGAGATCCAGGTCTGCACCACGCCGAGGACGGCGGTCACGGCCGCGACCGCGATCATGCCGCCGACCAGCCAGACCAGCAGGGTCAGGTCGCGCTCGGGCAGCGCGCGGTCGATCACGGCACGCAGCAGGAACGGCGTGGCCATCGCCAGCACCGAGGAGGCCACGATGATCACGGTGATGACGGCCAGCTGCCGGCGGTACGCGGTGAAGAGCCGGCCGATGCGGCGCAGCGATACGTCGCGGGCCTGCGCCTTCTCGGCGGCGGAGACGCTACGGGGGGCGCCGCCGCGGCCCTCCCGGTGGGTGGGGGTGGTGTCCAACAGGACCTCCAATTCGCTGAGGTTACCTCATTATGAGGTAGCAACAGCGCGTCCTGTTACCGTATTCCGGTGACCGCCGAGGAACCCGACGCACCCGACGAGAGCCTGGCGGAGCTCTTCTGGGCGGTGGCCCGACGCCTCCGCCACCAGTCCCGGCAGACCCTCGAACCGTGGGAGATCAACCCCGGCCACGCCCGCGCCCTCGCGGTGCTCGGCCGGCACGGCCCCATGCGGCTCAGCGCGCTCGCCGACCACCTGCACATCGCGCCCCGCTCCACCACCGAGGTCGTCGACGGTCTGGAGGAACGCGGGCTCGTCGTGCGCCGGCCCGACCCGGCGGACCGGCCCGCGACCCTGGTCGCGCTGAGCGACGAGGGTACGCGGATCGGCGCGGCGATCCGGGCGGCCCGTACGGCCGAGGCGGACCGCTTCTTCGGGCACCTCTCCCCCGCCGACCACGCACATCTGACCCGCATCCTCCGCACCCTCCGCGACTGACCTCACGCGCTCGGGCGGCGGGGCCAGCCGCTGACGCGGCCCTGCAGACCGCTGCCTGCTCGTCTTCGGCGGCGCGGCCTGCCCATCTCGCGCCCGGCGGCACCGTCACGCGCTCGGGCGGCGGCTGGCGAGGATCGCCAGCACCTCGCGGCGTACCGCGTCGGTCTCGTGCACCAGGCGGCCGTGGGCGAAGCGCACCACGAGGATGCCGACGGTGGCGAGCAGCGCGTCCCGCCGCAGGTCGACCTCGCGCTGGCGCGGATCGGCGTGGCTGCTCGCGCCGTCGAGTTCGAAGTCGACCCGCTCCCGCTCGGCCCAGACGTCCAGGTACATCGTCCGGCGGCCGACGACGATCCGCGTCTGCCGGTGGAACGGTGGCATCCCCGGGCCGGTGAAGACGTGGTCGTGGCCCCAGATCTCCAGCGGGCTGCGACAGCCGGCCTGGAGCTTCGCCAGCAGAGCCCGCAGCTCGGCACGGCCGGTGAGACGCGGCACGGTGGCGAGAGCTGCGGTGAGGCGCTCGGGTGTGGTGAGCCGGTCGTTGACGGCGCGGACCACCGGATCGAGTCTCTCCACGGCGGGCAGCAGCGGCCAGGCGTCGACCAGCGCCCGCTCCAACCGCACCACCGGCATCCCCGCCCGTACCACCACCTGCGGCGGCCCCAGCACCAGTCCGTGGCGGTGATGTACCGCCAGATGGGGTCGGGGGCGGACGCCTGAACCGCGCGGCGCGTCCAGATGTACCGGCTCGTCCGCAGGTTGGCCGCGCAGGCCCCACACGTCGAGGGCGGTGAGGCAGCTCAGGGCCGCCCGCCCATCGGAATAGGCGAGGGCTGCTCGCCTCCTCGCTGCCGGTTCAAGCCGCAGCAGGGCGGGAGCGTCGACCAGACGCCGGGAGCCGACGGGTTCGCGGCCCGGGCCGGCCGAGGCCGACAAGAGCCCAGCTTCCTCTTCTGCCATGCCACCTGGCTCGCCACGAGTCAGATCTGCGTCGACGTAGACGCCGGGGAGCACGCGCAGCAGTTGACCGACGTGGCAGGCGTGCCACAGCACCCACTCCGGCACCACCTCGGTCACCCCCTGCCGGGTCACCACTCCCCCGCCCCGCTCAACCAGAGCCCGCAACGCCGAATGCACCCCGGCAGGCTCCCGCGCACCCCACCCCGACCGCTCGCGCACCCCGCTCCCCTGTGG
>NZ_JBPQTL010000070.1:0-29267 GCF_051386295.1 Micromonospora sp. URMC 105
CCGCCCGCCGCCGCCGGACCGCCGGTCCCGCCCGCCGCCCCGCCGCCCGTCGCCGAGCCGGGGCCGGCCCCCGAGCTGGAGGCCTACCTGCGCGACCCGGGAGGGCCACGATGAGCACCGCGTACGCCCTCGCCGCGGTCACCGCCGTGCTGCGCGGGCAGCTGATGGCCTACCTGCGCGCCACCGGCGCCTCCTCGGCCGTCGGCGGGGTGTCGGTCTCCGCCGGCCCGCCGGACCGCGTCGCCGTCGGAAACCAGGAACCGAACCAGGTCAACCTGTTCCTCGCCCGGGTCACCCGCAATCCCACCTGGGCGAACCTCGGCCCGCCGCCGCGCAGCGCCGGCGGGGACGAGGTGGCCGTCCTGCCGCTCGGCGTCGACCTGCACTACGTGGCCAGCGCCTACGGCCACGACCCGTTGACCGGGGAGATCCTCCTCGGTCACCTGCTGGCGATGCTGCACGAGACGCCGGTGCTGACCCGGACGGCGATCCGCCGGGCCCTGGCCCCCGACCCGCCCGACCCGACCATGCCGGCGCCGGTGGCGGAGTCCCGCCTCGCCGAGCAGGTGGAGCAGCTACGGGTCAGCGTCACCAACAGCCCCGGCGGCGAGGAGACCTTCCGGCTCTGGTCGGCGTTCAGCGCCCCGTACCGCAGCAGCGTCTTCTTCGACGTCTCGGTGGTGCTGGTCGACCCGCTGCGCGGCGCCCGCGAGCCGCTGCCGGTGCGGTCGGTCACCGCCGGCACCGTGGACGTGCGCGGCCCCGAGGTGGACCAGGTCCGCGCGGACGGCCCGACCGGCACCCCGGTCACCGCCGGGGCGACCCTGGTGGTGACCGGCCGCAACCTGGCCGGTCCGGACGTGCGGGTCCGGATCGGCCCGGCCACCGCCGTCCCGGCGGCGGCCTCGGCCGGCGAGCTGCGGGTGCCGCTGTCGGCGTTCGACCGGCCCGTTCCGGCCGGCATCGGCGGCCTGGTCGTCACCCACTCCGTCGACCTGGGCGACCCGCCGCAGCCCCGGCCCGCGCTCGCCTCCGACGCGGTGCCGGTCACCTACCACCCGGCGATCACGATCGCGCCGGCCGACGTGGTGGTCGACTCCAGCCGCACCGCCGACGGCGTGGTGCTGCGCACCGGGTCGGTCACCGTCACCGTCGACCCCCGGGTCGGCGCGCGGCAGCAGGCGACCCTCTCACTCACCGGCGACGGCGGTACGGTGCTGGCCGCACCGCCCGGCAACGGGGTCGCCGCCGGGGCGGAGGACACCGACCGGATCCGGTTCGCCTTCCGGGACGTGCCCGCCGGGACGTACCTGGCCCGGTTGCGGGTGGACGGGGTGGACAGTCCCCTCACCGCCGACCCGTCCGGCCGGTACGACGGACCGGCGGTGGTGCTCTGATGGCCCGGCCCCGCCCCGCCGCCCGGTGGCCCACCGCGCCCGTGCGCACCGGCGACGACGACGGGCTGGCCGCCGAGGTGGAACGGATCCGGCTGCTGCTCAAGGGCGAGCCGGGCCCGGCCGAGCGGACCGGCGGGACCCACCTGGACCGGATCGCCGCCGGTTTCGGGCTCACCGGCTTCGAACGCGACGTGCTGGTCGCCGCCGTGGCCGGGGAGCTGGGGCTGCTGGACCGCCCGCCGAGCTTCGCCTGGTGCCTGGAGACGCTGCCCGACGGCCACTGGGACGCCCTCGCCGCCGACCGGCCGTTGCGCGCCGCCCGCCTGGTCGAGCTGGGCCAGGGGCCGCTGCCGCACGCCGCGCTGCGACCCGACGAGCGGATCCTGCACGAGGCGCGCGGGGCCGGGCGGCTCGACGAGCGGCTGCGGCCCTACCTGGCGGAGCTGCCCCCGCCGCCGCCCGTCCTGCCGCCGAGCCGGCGCCGGGCCGCCACCGCGCTCTGCACCACCTGGCAGGCGGGCCGCCGCGCGGTGCGGCTGTGCGGGCCCGACCCGCGGGACCGGGCGGACGTCGTCGCCGCGGCCGCCGCCACGGTCGGCCGACCCGCCCACCGGGTCGCCGCGGCGGACCTGCCGTCGGCGGTCACCGACCGGGACGCCTTCGCCCGGCTGTGGAACCGGGAGGTGGTCCTCGCCGACCCGGTGCTGGTGGTGGAGCTGACCGGCGACGAGCCGCCGGACCAGATCGCCGCGGTGACCCAGCTGCTCGCCCGGCTGATCGGCGACGTGGTGGTCGGCACCCCGCGCGCCGTCGTGCTGGACGGGGTGGCGGTCGGGCCGGTGGTGGAACGGCCCTCCCGGGACGAGCAGCGCGCGCTGTGGCGGGCGGTGCTGCCCGACCCGGCCGACGGCTCCGCGGCGGTCCTGGCCCGCGAGTTCGACCTCGGTCACCGGGAGATCCTGGCTACCGCCGGCGGCCCGGCCGACGACCCGGTGGCGGTGGCCCGGAGCCTGGTCCGCGAGCGGGTCCGCCACGACCTCGACGGGCTGGCCGAGCGGATCGAGGTGCGGGCCGGCTGGGACGACCTGGTACTGCCCGCCCCGGCCCGGGACCAGCTGCGGCAGCTCACCGCCGCCGCGGCGGGCCGGGCGCTGCTGGCCGACCGGGGGTTCGACCGGCGTACCGGGCGGGGACTGGGGGTGACGGCGCTGTTCGCCGGGCCCAGCGGCACCGGCAAGACCCTCGCCGCCGAGGTGGTCGCCGCCTCCCTCGGGCTGGACCTGCACCGGGTCGACCTGGCCACGGTGGTCAGCAAGTGGATCGGGGAGACCGAGAAGCAGCTGCGCCGCATCTTCGACGCCGCCGAACGCGGCGGCACCGTGCTGCTCTTCGACGAGGCCGACGCGCTCTTCGGCCGACGCTCGGAGGTGAAGGACAGCCACGACCGGTACGCCAACATCGAGGTGTCGTACCTGCTGCAACGGATGGAGAAGTACCGGGGCGTGGCGGTGCTCACCACCAACATGCGGACCGCCATCGACCCGGCGTTCCTGCGCCGGCTGCGGGTGGTGGTGCCGTTCGGCCACCCCGGCCCGGCCGAGCGGGCCGACCTGTGGCGGCGGGCCTTCCCGCCCGAGGTCGCCACCGAGGAACTGGACCTGCACCGGCTCGCCGCGCTGGACCTCACCGGCGGGGACATCCACACCGTCGCCCTGCGGGCCGCCCTGGTGGCCGCCGGCGAGCGCACCCCGGTCACCATGCGGCAGGTGCTCGACGCGGTGGCCGCCGAGTACGCCAAGCACGACCGCCCCGCCGACCCGGGACTGTGGTCGTGAACATCCGGGTCGACGTGCGGGAACTCGTCCTCACCGGGGTCGAGCCCGGCGACGCGGCCGGGCTGTCCGCCGCGGTGTCGGCGGCGCTGACCCGGCTGGTCCGCGAGCGCGGCCTGCCCGCCGCCGGGCCGGGCCGGGCGCCGCAGCGTCCCGCCGACGACCTCCCCACCGCCGTCGCCGAGGAGATCTGGGCGCAGCTCGGCCGGCCCGCCTGCCGGGCGGTGACCCGGTGAGCGGGCCCGAGGCGGCGGCCCGCGAGCCGTGGCCTCCGGCGGGGCGGCAGGACGCGGCCCGGGACGAGGCCCTGGCGGCGCTGACCCGCGACCTGGTCGGCCGGTACGCCCCGGCGCTGGGCCTGCGCCCGGACGCCGTCCGGGTGCACGTCGGCGAGGAGGGGCGGCGGGCCGCCAACCACGGCGCGCACGGCCTGCTCGCCGAGGGGGCGCTCTGGCTCGCCCCCGGCTACGACCCGGCCCGCGCCACCGGGCGGGCCCTGCTCGCCCACGAACTCGGCCACCTGGCCCAGTCCCGCGGCGCCCCGCCGGCGTACCCGGGCCGGGCCCGGACCGACCCGGAGGCCGAGGCGCGGGCGCTGGCCGAGGCGGCGGCGGCCGGGCGGACCTTGTGGACACCGACCGCCCGGCTCACCGCCGACGCCGTCGCCGCCGACACCGGCGCGGTGGCCACCGCGCCCCGGCCGGCCCCGGCGCCCACCGCCGAGGAGGTCGAGACCGGCCCGCTGGAGGCGGAGCTGGGCCGCCTGGTCGGCACCCGGTACGCGGCCGAACGGGCGGTGCTGCTCGACCTGCTCGACGGCCTCTGGGTCTCCGGCGACGACGTGCGGGGCTGCCTGCGGGTGCTGGACACCCTGCCGTTCCTGGTCGCTCGCAGCCTGGTGCACAGCCTGCCCGCGGAGCGTCGCACCGGCCTGTCCCGGCAGCTCGACGACGGTCACCACCGGGTCTTCCCGAGGGCGGCGCTGGCCGCGCTCGGCGGGCAGACGCCGTACCTGTTGCGGGTGCTGGAGGCCGACAACGTGCACGGCCTCGACGTGGCGGGCCTCGGCCCGGTCGAGCTGCGTACCGCCCGCAACGTGCTGCGCGCGCTGCGCACCAGCGTGCTGCGTGAGCTGATCACCGGGGATCGCAAGGCGGTCTTCCGGGCGGTGCTGGCCGGGTACCCGCCCTACGGCACCGACGCGGAGGCGCTGCGGGGCGAGATCGGGACGCTGCGCGAGGCTGACGCCGCGGCCCAGCAGCTCGCCGACGATCCCCGGGTGCGGGAGCACGCCGACCGGGCCGACCGGCTGATCCGCAGTCACCGTGCCGCCGACGCGCTCGGCGTGCTCGCCGCGCTCGCCCCGGCCCCGCCCGTCGCCGGCCCGGCCTCGCCCGTCGCCGGCCCGGCCTCGCCCGCCGCCGGCCCGGCCTCGCCCGCCGCCGGCCCGGCCTCGGCCGGCCCGCCGGAGCCGGGGCCGGCATTGCGGCACGTGGTCCGCCGGCTCGACGCCGCCGGCCGGATCGACACGCTGATCGACGACCTGCCCTGGGAGGAGCGCCGCGTCGGCGCCCCGCTCGGCCCCCGCCTGCTGCTCGTGCTGGCCGCCCGGGAGGAGCACCACGCCCTCACCCGGGTCGAGGGGTTGCTCTCCTACGGGCTGTTCGACTGGGCGATCCGGGACCGGGAGGCCCGCTTCGCGTACCTGCTGGTGCGCAGCCTGCCGCTGGCCGTGCAGGACCGGTGGATGCGGCGGGAGGGGGGCCGGTGGTTCCACCGCCTGGAGGAGAACATCCCCGCCGAGGACATCCTCGGCGGCCGGTACGCCGGGGTGGGCAGCCTCGCCGAGCCGGTGGACCGCGACCGCCGCAGCCCGGCCCAGCTCGACGCCGACCGGGTGGTCGCCGAGATCCACCAGCAGGTGCAGGCGGGGCTGACCGCACAGAACTCGGTGGAGCTGGTCCGCCGGCTGATCGGGCTGGAGCGGGGCACGGCCGCGCCGGCCGCCCCGACCGGGCCGGGCGGCCGGGAGACGCTCACCTCGGTGATCCACCGGCTGGACGCGCTGCGCGACCTGGACCGGATCATCGACGCGCTGCCCGACTCCTACCTCACCCACGAGCTGTGGCGGGTGGAGCTGCTGGACCTGTTCGCCCGCCGCGACCCCGCCCAGCTCGCCCGCCAGGCCCGGCAGCTGCTCGACATCGGGCTGCTCGACTGGGGGGTCAACCCCCGGGAGGCGTGGCTCGCCTTCCACCTGGTCCGCAACCTGCCCGCGCCCGACCGGGACCGGCTCGCCGCCGAGGACGAGGACCGGTGGGCCCGGATGCAGTCGGCGATGACCCCGCAGATGCGCGCGTCGCTGGCGACCACCGCGATCTCCGGACCGCGCCGGCTGGAGACCCGCGACGCGCTGCGCGACCGGCTGCGCGACGACCGGCTCTGGACCGCCGAGCGGGCCACCGAGCTGCGCTCCATGATCATCCAGCTGTACGCCCTCGACGATCGCCGCTGGGTGTTCCTGCGCTCCCGTGAGGTGCGGGCCGACCGGGTGCCGGGCCTGGCCACCCTGGTCGACCAGCTCCGGCTGCACCACCCGCGCAACCGCCCGACGTTCGAGCCCGAGCAGTTGGACTCCGACGGCGGGCCGCGGGTCTTCGGGGAGCTGGCCCGGCTCGTCGCGGTCGGCCTGAAACTGCTCTTCCTCAGCCGGACCGGGCTCAGCCTGTTCACCGAGGAGGTGACGGTCCGCGACTTCGACCTGCACGAGCTCCAGTGGGTCAGCGGCGACGTCGGCGGGGCGCGGCTGCGCGACCGGGTCCCCGGCGAGCGGTCCAACGAGTTCTCCCTGTCGGTGGACGCCCGGCAGGGCATCGTCCGGTTCCGGCTGCCCCGGCTGGAACTCAGCGGGGTGAACCGGGTGTTCACCGGCAGCTCGCTGCGGACCGGCCGGGTCACCCTCACCGACCTGGACGTCGTCGCGTCCTTCTCCGACCGGGGCTACGAACGCCCGGTCGGCGCGCAGGCCGGGGTGGGCGGGCTGTCCGTCGCCGACGTGGTGCTCGCCAACGAGTCGCTGCCCGGCGGGATGCTCGGGATGAGCCGCTTCGGCTTGTCGCACCTGTTCTTCCGCACCGGCGCCACCGGGCAGGAGGACCTCGACGAGCCCTCGCGGCGCGGTTGGATCGGCATCCCGCTGATCAACCCGCTGATCCACCTGCTGCACAACGTCATCTCGTTCTACGGCGGCCTGCCCCTGCTCTCCAAGATCAGCGACGCGCTGATCGCCCCGTACACGGCCGGCGCGCCGTTTTTGGCCCGCCAGGTCGCCTCGTACACCGCCGGGGAGATCTTCAGCCCGCTGGCGAACTCGACCATCGGCCTGCTCACCGACGGTGTCTTCCGGCCGCCCCGGACGGTCGGCGAGCGGTTCACCGACGCCGTCGGGATGCTGCGGTCGTTTCAGATCAGCTTCTCCAGCGCCACCGCCGAGGGGCTCTCCCTCGCCGGCATGCAGCAGATCGGCCGGGTCGAGATCGGGCGCACCCTGCTCGGGGCCGGGCTCAGCCTGCCCGCCCGGCTGCGCGCCGAACAACGGTCCCTGCAGGAACGCCTGGCCCGGCCCGCCACCCCGGACCAGCCCGCGCTGCGGGACCGGCTCACCGCGGTGCAGCGCCAGCTCACCGAGCTGGAACCGCTCGAACGGGAGCTGCAGCGGCTGGAGGGCCGGCACCGCTGGCACACCGACTCGCTGACCGAGGCCGAACGGCGCCAGCTGGTCGAGCTCTCCGACCGGCTGCGGTCGACCGCCGGTGCGAGCCTCGACATCGGCGGCATCCGGGTCACCGATCTGACCGGCCGGGTCGAGGCGGCCGGCGTGGAGATCGACCCGATCCACGCGGAGGTGGCGGCACCGGTCGGCCTCGGCCGGTACCTGCCCGACGACGAGCTGATCGACCGGTTCCGCGCCGAGCGGACCGCGCCGGACCTCGCCACGCTCGCCGGCGCCAGCAGCGTGTCGGTCACCGCCGCCGGGGTACGCCTGCTGCCCGGCGCGGCCGGCGCGCCGGCGCTGCGGCTCACCGCCGCCGAGCTGCCCACCCCCGCGCAGGTCCGCGAGCAGCTGGCCGCGCTGCCCGACGAGCCCCGGTACGCCGACCGGCGCGCCGAGCTGACCCGCTGGCTGACCGGCCTGGAGCGGATCCGGCAGCTGGAAGCCCGGCCCGCCGAGCCGGTCGACGCCGCCGACCGCTACCTGCCGCACCACCGCACCCGCGCTGAGGAGCAGGAGCTGCAACTGCTGCGCGAGCGCGCCCGCCGGTTCTTCGGGCTCTCCGTCGGCGGCCTGGAGCTGGCCGGCTTCGGCGCCTCGCTGGACCCGGCCACGCTGGGCTTCACGGCCCGCCTGGACAGCGCCACCGCCACCGACGTGCGCACCGGGGCGTACACGGTGGAGCGGGTGGAGGCGCACCGGCTGCGGCTGCGCGCCTCCTTGGCCGACGGGGGCGGCCCGCTCCCGGCCGAGCTGGCCGGGCCCGCCGCCACGCACGGCCTGCCGACCGCCGGAGCCGCCGTCGGCTTCGGCGTCGGAGACCTCACCGTCACCGGGCTCGGCGGCCCGGGGCTGGAGGCCCGCCGGATCGCGTTCACCGCGCCCACCCGGGCGGACGGGACACCCGGCGAGGCCATCCACGGCCGCGTACTGGCGGCCGGCGACGACCTCGCCATGCCGGACCTGGTGGTGGAGCGCACCGAGCTGACCGGGGTCAGCTTCCGCTCCCCGGGCCGCAGCCTCTACTCCCGGGGCAGCACCCGGATCGGTCGGCTCAGCCTGGACGTGCTGGTCCGCTCGACGGCCGCGCCGGGCGGCCGGCGCGCGGTCGGCGCCCTGGTCCGCACGATGGTCATCGACCGGATCGACGCCGACCAGGTCGGCATGGACGTCACCGCACCGGCCCCCGGCTACAGCGTGGAGGCCGTCTCCGGGGCGCTGGTCGGGGTGCGCCTGCGCGACCTCGCCGTGGACCTCGCCGCCGAGGGGATCACCTACTCCGGCCGGCTCACCGTCGGTGCGCTCGACCGGCTGCGGTTCGCCGTGGTCTCCCGTGCCCTCGAGGGGCCCCCGACCACGATCACCGGCACGGTCGGCGGGCAGCCGGCCGGCCCCGGGGCGGCGGCGGTCACCGTGGACCTGATCCGGTCCGGTCCGCACACCGTCGACCCGGCGACCGGCCGGGTGGTGAGCGACCCCACCGACGCGGTCGCCACCCGACTGGACGGGCTCACCCTCACCGACACCACGCTGCGCACGCCGGACGGACTGGTCACCGTCCGCCGGGCCGGGGTGAGCGGCCGGATCGTCACCGAACAGGCCGGCGGACTGCGGTTCGAGGACATCGGGCCGTCCCGGATCGAGCTGTCGGCGATCGACTGGCGGGCCGGCGACGGACGGATCACCTCGCACGGGCCGACCGTGCTGGACGGGCTCACCGTCTCCGGCCGCTGGGACAGCGCTCCGGAGCGGACCGGTCCCGCCGGACAGGTCCGGCCGCCCGGCGACGCCGAACTGTTCATCGAGCGGCTGCACATCGACCGCGTCACCGGCCGGGACCTGCGCTACCGCAGCGGCGTGCTGGACGTGGGGCTCGGCCGGCCGACCCCGCTGCCGGCCGGCGAGCCGAACCTGCCGCCGCTGGAGATCATGAACGTGAACCTGCGCGGGTTGCGCTGGTCCCGGGCGGCCGGGCTGGTGGCCGGGCGGCTCACCACCGGCTCGACCCGGGTGGAGATCGCCGGGCGGATCAGCGAGGCCCTGCACGTCGACGCGGCGCTCTGGGCGGCGCAGCTCACCCTCTCCTTCGGCCGGGGCGGCCGGGTGCAGGCCCGGGTGGTCGGCGGTGAGGGCCACCTCGGCCTCGGCCCGGCTCCCGGTGAGCACGAGCAGCACATCGGCATCCAGGGCCTGGACACCGGACTGATCAGCATCGGTCCGGACCGGATCGAGATCGGCCCGGACGGCGCACCGGGGCTGAACCTGGCGAACCTCGCCCTGGACGCGCTGAATTGGCAGGGCGAGTCGCTCGGCCTGCGGATCCGCCCCGGCGAGGGGGCCGTCACCTTCACCGGCATCACCGCCCGGGCCCGGATCGACCTGCACCCCGCCGGCACCCCGGGCGGCCGGTTCCGGCGGCTGCTGCTGCGCGAGGTGGTGGTGCAGGAGACCCGGGCCAGCGGCCTGCTGGTCGATCTGCACGACGGGGTCACCATCCGCCTCGACGCCGACCGGGAGGCGGTCGTCGGCGAGTTGCGGCTGCGCCCTGCCGCCGGGCAGGAGGGCTTCCTGGTGGAGCCCAACCGCACCGCGCCCGGCATGCGGATCCTCGGCGGGCTGGACATCGGCGCGATCAGCGCCCCCCGGGTCGGCTTCGACATCGGCACGTTCCTCCAGCACGGCAGCGGTGACTTCGGCGCCGCCGGGCTCACTCTGGACTTCCTCGACCTGGGCGGGCTGCGGCTCAACCTGCGCGAGCCCACCCTCACCGCGGTCCGGGCGCAGGTCACCGCCGACGCCCGGCGGGAGCTGCGGCTGCTCGGCGCCCCGGCCGGCCGGCCCGAGTACGGGTTGCGGTTCACCTCCATCGAGTACGAGCAGGATCCGGCGACCCCCGGCGGACCGCCCGCCGGCCGCCGGCTCGCCGTCCGCGGCGGCGAGATCAGCGGGCTCACCTTCGACGACACCGGCCTCGGGCTGCACGTCTTCGTCGAACAGGGCCTGCTCGGCGACCTGACCCACTATCTGAACTCCGGCGCCGGGGAACTGCCGTCGCTGGACATCCGCAACGCCACGTTCAGCCTGAACCTGGCCACCCTGCTCGGCGGTGGCCCGGCCCCCGCGCCGCCGGCCGGCACCACCGCCGCCGAGCGGCGGGCGGACCTGGAGGCCAAGTGGGACAACCTGCTGCGGATCCTCGACACGTACCACCTCAGCGAGGTCGTCGACAGCCTCAACGGACGGATCGACTTCGACGTCAACGACTACGAGGTCCGGTTGGCCGTGCAGAACGGCGCGGTGGACTACCGGCGGCTCACCGGGGCGTTGCCGTGGTGGACGCCGGGCCGGTTCGTCATCGAGGGCGACGAGCTGATCTACCGGGTGCGCATGCCCACCTTCGGCCCGGAGGGTGCGCCCCCGCCGGAGAACAACCTCGACGTGCTCCGCTGGCGGCTGACCACCGGCGAGATCGAGCAGGCCAGATCCGCGCACCTGGCCCGCATCACCCGGTTGCTCCGGCCGATCCCCGAGTCCCGGCGCGACCTGTTGCAGACCGTCGCCGACCTGCAGAGCGACGAGCCGGACACCGACCCGCCGGGCGCGCTGGCCATCCGCGTGGTCGACGTGGACCTCTCCGTGGACAACCCCCGGGAGATCACCATCCCGCTGGGCGGGAGCAATGAGATCGTGCTCGCGCCCGGGGCGCTCACCCACCTCACCGTCGGCGGCGGCGTGCGCCGCGGCGCGGGCGGTGCCGGCCGGCCGGGGGCGCTGCGCCCGATCGCGGTGCAGAGCGCCGCGGTGGCCCGGATCAACCTGCTCTTCGACTCCGTCGGCGTGTCCACCGGGCAGATCCGGATCACCGACCTCACCGACGCCCGGCTCACCTTCTCGGGACTCAGCCCGCAGCTGTTGACCGGACGGATCACCCGCGCCGTCGCCGAGCGGATCCGCTGGCGCCGTAACACCCCGGGAGGCACCCCGTGACCAGTCCGCTCAGCCCCCGCCTGCTTCGCGCCGGCCTGGTGGTCCTCGACCCGGACAGCGGCCGGACCCGGCGGGTCATCACCCTGCAGTACAACCCGGACGCGCTGACCCGCGGTTTCCAGCTCAAGACCGGCGGCGCCGAGGGCGGCGCGAAGGGCGAGGCGCTGCGGATCACCGGCCCGCCGGTGCAGACCCTCACCCTCGAGGCCGAACTGGACGCCGCCGACCAGCTCGCCGAGCCGCGCGCCAACCCCGACGCGGTGCAGCTCGGCCTGACCGCGCAGCTGGCTGCCCTGGAATCGCTGGCCTATCCCAGCCTGACCGCCGTGCAGGACGCCGCGGCGCTGCTGGCCGCCGGAACCCTGGAGGTGGTGCCGCCACCGGCCCCGCTGGTGCTGCTGGCCTTCGGGCGACGCCGGCTCTGGCCGGTACGGATCACCGAACTGACCATCACCGAGGAGGCGTTCGACCCGATGCTGAACCCCATCCGCGCGAAGATCCGGCTGGGCCTGCGGGTGCTGACGGTCAACGACGTCGGCACCGCCGGCCGGGCCGGTGGCCTCGCCATGGCCGCCCATCAGCAACTCGAACAGCTCGCCGGCCGGGCCCGCGGCGGCCGGCTGACCGACCTCGGAATCGACCGGCTGCCGTGACCGCGCCGCTGCCGCCCGAGACCGACCCGGCCCTGGTCGCCGCGCAGAGCCGGGTCGCCGAGACGCTGCTCGCCGCGACCGGCGGCGCCACCACCGGCGTGCCGACGGCGGGCGCGATCGCGCCGGAGAGCCGGTACGCCACGGTGGGCACCGCGGTGATCGTGGACCCGGACACCGGGCAGGAGGTCGTGCACCTGCGCCGCCGGTTCGTGCCGCCCGCCGAGCGGCTCGCCACCGCCGGTTGGGAGCAGGTGGCCGACGGCGACCGGGTCGACCTGCTGGCCGCCCGTACGGTCGGCGATCCGACGGCGTTCTGGCAGCTCTGCGACGCCAACGGCGCCTTCGACCCGGCAGAGTTGGAGCAGCCCGGCCGGGTGGTCCGGGTGGCGCTGCCCGAGGGCTTTCCGGGAGGTGGCGATGCCTAGGGGAGTGCGGCTGCAGCTGCTGATCGGGCCGCTGACCTTCCGGCCCGCCCCGTACGAGCTGATCGAGGCGTTGCAGGAGGCGCAGGTCACCCAGAACGCCGGCCAGCGCTCCGGGTTCCAGCTGCGGTTCGCGCTCGGCCGGGGCTCGCAGGTGGAGCGGATGCTCGCCGACGGCAGCCTCGACCCGCCGACCCGGGTGCTGCTGGTCCTGCACCTCGACGGCCGCCCGCAGGTGCTCTCCGACGGCGTGGTGACCCGGCACGACGTGGCCCGCAGCAACGAGGCCGGCGCGTCGACGCTGACCCTGACCGGGGTGGACGTCAGCCAGATGATGGACCTGATCGACCTGTCCGGCCTGCCCATGCCGATGCCCGCCGAGGCGCGGGTGCTGACCCTGCTGGCGCCGTTCGCCGCGTACGGCGTGCTGCCGATGCTGGTGCCCAGCGTGCTGGTGTTCGCCCCCAACCCGGTCCAGCGCATCCCGGCCGTGCAGGGCACCACCTTCGCGTACGTGTCGCAGCTCGCCGACGCGGTCGGCTACACGTTCTACGTCGAGCCGGGGCCCACCCCGGGCATGAACACCGCGTACTGGGGGCCGGAGGTCCGGGCCGGGCAGGCGCAGCCGGCGCTGACCGTCAACGCCGACGCCGGCTCCAACGTGGAGTCGCTGTCGTTCTCGTTCGACGGGGTGCAGAAGACCGTCTACCTGCTCACCGCCTTCCCGGAGCAGCTGCGGGTGCCGATCCCGCTGCCGGTGCCGGACGTCAGCCCGCTGAACCCGCCACTGGGCCGCAAGATCCCGATTCCGCTGTCGTACCGGCGGATGAACGTCGGCCGACAGGACCCGAGCCGCACCGACGACGCCACCGCCCGGATGGACGTGGTGCAGACCCTCGCCCGGGGCATGGCCCGCGCCGCCCAGTCGGCGAACGTGATCACCGGCTCCGGGTCGCTGGACGTGCTGCGCTACGGCGGCCTGCTGCGCTGCCGCCGGCTGGTCGGGGTGCGCGGCGCCGGGCGCGCCTACGACGGCGAGTACGTGGTGAAGAGCGTGACCACCACGGTCAAGGCCGGTGAGGTCAAGCAGCGGTTCAACCTCAGCCGCAACGCCCAGGTCTCCATGTCCGGAAGGGTCCAGCCATGACCAGGTACTACGGCAAGTATCGCGGCACGGTGGTCAACCACATCGACCCGTTGCAGCAGGGCCGGATCCAGGTGACCGTCCCGGACGTCACGCTGCCGCCGTCCACCTGGGCGATGCCCTGCTTCCCGCTGGCCGGCATCCAATCCGGCATGTACGCCGTGCCGCTGCCCGGCACCGGGGTCTGGGTGGAGTTCGAGCAGGGCGACGCCGATCATCCGATCTGGACGGGCTGCTGGTACGGCTCGAAGGCGGAGATCCCCGCCCTGGTCGCCTCCGCTCCGCCGCCGACCCCGCCGATCGTGCTCCAGACCCCCGGGCAGGCCACGGTGCTGGTCTCCGACGCCCCGGGCCCGGCGGGCGGCATCCTGCTGAAGACGCTCACCGGGGCGATGATCTCGATCAACGACACCGGCATCGTCATCTCCAACGGCAAGGGCGCCTCGATCACCCTGGTCGGGCCGACCGTGGCCGTCAACCAGACCGCGCTGACGGTGACCTGATGCCGGGACCACTGCTGCACGTCGGGGCCGTGCTCTCCTGCCCGCACGCCGGGCCGGTGACCCCGCAGACCGGCAACTCCCGGGTGCTGGTGGGCGGCCTGCCGGTGGTGACCGCCGCCGACGCGTACCCGGTGACCGGGTGCCCCTTCCAGGTGCCGGTCGGTGCGGGCACCAAACCGCAGCCCTGCGTCCGGATCCAGTGGACCACCCCGGCGGCCCGGGTGCTGGTCAATGGCCAGCCGGCGATGCTCGCCGTCAGTGTCGGGCTGGGCGTGAGCGCCGAGGGCATTCCGCAGGGGCCACCGACGGTGGCCGGCTTCCAGATCAGGGCGGTGGCGTCGTGACCTACCCGGCCTTTCCCTGGCGTCCCGACAACCGGGGCCGCTCCGGCCTGGCGAGCCCGCAGCGGCACGTCGCCGACCTGGTCGAGGCGGTGCTGTTCACCTCGCCCGGAGAGCGGGTGAACCGGCCGGACTTCGGTGCCGGCCTCGGTCAGCTGCTCTTCGCCCCGGTGGACGAGGCGGTGGTCGGCGCGGCCGAGTTGCAGGCCCGCAGCGCGTTGCAGCGCTGGCTCGGCGAGCTGATCGAGGTCGACGACGTCCGGGTCGACCTGGCGGAGGCGACGGTCCGGGTGCACGTCGGCTACCGGCTGCGCGCCACCGGCCGGCCGGCCGAGGTCGCCATCGTGAGGGGGAGCAGATGAGCGTCCGGTGCACCGACGACGAGCGCCGCGCCGAGGTGGCCCGCCCGGACAGCGGGTTCAACGGCATCGACTGGGTCGAGGTGGACGCCGCCGACCAGAAGCTGCTCCGGGTGGGGTTCCTGCATCCGCTGCCGGGGCAGCCCGACGGGGTGCCGTCCGGCGCGGCGCTGGCCGCCGGCAACGTGGTCGTCGAGGGCGGGGTGCGGATCACCGGCGTACGCGTGGTCGACGTCGCCGCCGCCGGTGCGGAGCTGACCGTCCGGGTGGACCGGGCGGGCGACTTCTCCCCGTACACGCTGCGGCTGGTGCGCTCGGCGGTGGACGACCGGGTGCCGCCCGGTTTCGACCCGGTGCTGGCCGCGGCGACGTTCTCCTTCAAGGCGAACTGCCCGAGCGACCTGGACCCGGCCCCGGCGGCCCCGGCCGGGCCGGCGCCCCGCGCGGCCGGTACGCCGGCGGACTACCTCGCCAAGGACTACGAGGGGTTCCGGCGGCTGATGCTCGACCGGGTGGCGGCCCTGCCCGGCTGGGCGGAGCGCAACCCGGCCGACCCGCTGATCACGGTGGTGGAGGCGCTGGCGCACGTCGCCGACCGGCTCTCCTACCGGCAGGACGCGGCTGGGACGGAGGCCTACCTGGGCACCGCCCGCAGCCGGATCTCGGTGCGCCGGCACGCCCGGCTGCTCGACTACGCCGTGCACGACGGCTGCGCCGCCCGCGCCTGGGTCAGCGTGCGGGTGACCGCCGGTTCGGACGCCGAGACCCAGGGCATCCCGGCGGGCACCCCGGTCCTCGCCGCCGACCGGGCCACCCCGGCGGTGCCCGCCGCCGACGCGGTGGCGCTGCTGGCCGGCGGCGCCACCGGGTTCGAGACGCTGACCGCCCTCGCCCCGCGGGCCAGCCGCAACGAGATCGCCCTGCACGTCTGGGGCGGCCGGGACTGCTGCCTGCCCGCCGGCGCGGTCCGGGCCACCCTGCTCGACCAGCCGGCCACCGGCCTGGCCCCCGGCGACCTGCTGCTGCTGGAGGAGGTCGTCTCGCCGGAGACCGGGCGCCGGGCGGACGCCGACCCGACCCGGCGGCAGGTGGTCCGCCTGACGTCGGTACGCCCCGGCACCGACCCGGTGGCCGGGGTGAACGTGCTGGAGGTGGCGTGGAGCGCTGCCGACCGGCTGGCCTTCCCGCTCACCGTGACCGCCTCGGTGGCCGGCTCCGGCACCGACCACCAGGTCACCTGCGCGGTCGCCCGGGCCAACGTGGTGCCCGCCCAGCACGCCATCGGCGTGCGCGGCCAGCTCCCGCCCGCCCAGGAGACCCGGTGGCGGCCGCTGCTGACCGCCGAGCCGGTGGCCGCGGCCACGCCGTTCCCGGCCGACGCACCGGCCGGCCAGGCGCTGGCCCAGGACCCGCGCGCCGCGCTGCCGCTGATCCGGCTGGAGACCACCGAGGGCAGCTGGCGGCCCCGCCGCGACCTGCTCAACGCCGACCGGTTCGACCAGGGGTTCGTGCCCGAACGCGAACGCGACGGCCGGGTCGTGCTCCGCTTCGGCGACGACGTGTCGGGGCGCCGGCCCCCGGCCGGCACGGTCTTCGAGGTGACCTGGTGGCGCGGCGGCGGCGCGGCCGGCAACCTCGGCCACGACGCCCTGACCACCCTGGTCACCGACCGCTCCGGCGTGCTGGCCGTGACCAACCCGCTGCCCGCCGTCGGTGGCACCGACCCGGAGGACGTCGAGCACGCCCGCCAGCACGCGCCGGTCGCCTTCGGCACCCAGGAACGCGCGGTGACCACTGCCGACTGGATGGCCGCCGCGCTGCGCCTGCCCGAGGTGGACAACGCGACCGCTCGGATCCGCTGGACCGGCTCCTGGTGGACGGTGTTCCTCACCCTCGACCTGCGCGGCGGGCAGCGGCTGGACGGCGAGCCCGGACTGGCCCGCCGGCTGACCGGCCGGCTGGACCGGTTCCGGGTGGCCGGGTACGACCTGCAACTGCGCGACCCGGTGGACCTGCCGATCGAGCTGCGGCTGTGGGTGTGCGTCACGCCCGGGGCGTTCCGCTCCGACGTCCGCCGCGCCCTGCTCGACCTCTTCTCCAACCGGGACCTGCCCGGCGGGGGCCGGGGCTTCTTCCACCCGGACCGGTTCACCTTCGGCACGCCGCTCTACCTCAGCCAGCTGCTCGCCGCGGCCGTCACCGTCGCGGGCGTCACCGACGTCCGGGTCACCGAGCTGCACCCGGTCGGGGTGGCCCCCGGCGGCGAGCTGACCGCGCGGGTGCTCCGCGCGGGCGACACCGAGGTGATCCGCCTCGACAACGATCCCAGCGTGCCCGAGCACGGCATCCTGCACCTCGACCTGGTGGGTGGACTGTGACGACCCGAGCGGGCCGTGAGCCCAACCCGCCCGGCCGGGGCAGCGTGAGCTACCGGCTGGGCCGGCAGGCGGACTTCGCCGCCGACATGCTCGCCCGGCTCGGGGCCCGCCCCGAGCTGGCCGGGCTGACCACCCGCGAGGCCGACGACCCGGCCGTCGCGCTGCTGCACGGCTGGGCGACCACCCTGGACGTGCTCGCCTTCTACCAGGAGCGGATCGCCAACGAGGGTTTCCTCGGCACGGCCACCGAGCGCGGCTCGGTGCTGATGCTGGCCCGGGCCATCGGCTACGAGCTGCGGCCCGGCGTGGCCGCCACCACCTGGTTGTCGTTCACCGTCACCGCCACCCCCGGCGCCCCGGACGGGGTGCCGATCCCGGCGGGCAGCCAGGCGCAGAGCGTGCCCGGCCCCGGTGAGCTGCCGCAGGTCTTCGAGACCGTGGAGCCGCTGGTCGCCCGGCCGGAGCTCAACGCGGTGGGGCTGCGGGTCACCGCGCCTCGCCCGCCCCGCCCCGGTGACGACACGCTGACGCTCGCGGGCGCCGACACCGTGCTGCCGGCCGGCAGCGTGCTGCTGGTCCTCGGCCCGGACTGGTTCGACGTGCGCCGGGTTCGGGCCATCACGGCGGTGCTGCCCGAGCCGCAGGCCCCCGGCGACGGCCGGCAGGTGGTGCCCGCGTACACGGTGGTGGCGCTGGACGCGCCGCTGGCCGCGCAGGTCCTCCCGGCCGAGCTGCGCCCCCGGGTCAGCGGGGTGCAGGTGCACCTGCTGGCGCAGCGGGCCGCGCTGTTCGGCTTCAACGCCCAGCCGTGGTCGGCGCTGCCGGTGGCGCTGCGGGTCGGCGAGCTGAACCCGGGCACCGGTGGCCAGGTGCTCGCCGGCGCGTACGCCAACCGCAAGGACACCTGGGCCGACGCGAAGCTCGCCGCGGCCGAGCGCGACCTGCACCTGGACCAGTCGTACCCGGGGGTCCTCGCCGGGTCCTGGGTGGTGCTGGAGACCGCCGGGGCGGCGCAGGTGCGCTGGGTGAGCGCGGTGGCCGAGGTGCCGGTGGCGGACTTCGGCATCGCCGCCCGCACCACCCGGATCACCGTCGCCGGCGGCGACTCGAACACCTTCTCCCGGCGAAGCACCACCGTGCTCGGCGAGAGCCGGCAGCTCGCCGTCGCCCCCCGGCCGGAGACCGCGCCGGTGGCGACGGTGGCCACCCTGGAGCTGGCCCGCCCGGTGCCCGGCCTGGCGCCCGGCCGCCGGCTGGTGCTCACCGGCGTCGACCCGACCGGCACGCCGGTCTCCGAGGTGGTCACCGTGCTGCGGGTACGCGGCGGGTCCACGGTCGACCTGGAGAGCACGGTGACCCACGTCTACCGGCGCGACAGCGTCCGGGTGCTGGGCAACGTGGCGCAGGCGACCCACGGGGAGAGCCGGGCCGAGGTGCTCGGCGGCGGCGACGCCCGGCAGGCGTTCCAGCGGTTCACGCTGCGGCACGCCCCGCTGACCCACGTGCCCGCCGCGACCGCCAGCGGCGCGCGGACCACCCTGGCCGTCTGGGTCGACGGGGTCCGCTGGCAGGAGGTCCCCGCCCTGCTCGGCCAGGCCCCCACCGCCCGGGTCTACACCGTCCGCCGCGCCGACGACGGCACCGTCACCGTCACCTTCGGCGACGGCCGCACCGGCGCCCGGCTGCCCACCGGGCAGGACAACGTGGTGGCCACCTACCGGTCCGGCATCGGCCGGCTCGCCGACCTGGCGCCGGGGCGGCTGACCATCCCGCTGTCCCGCCCGCTGGGCCTGATGGAGGTCACCAACCCGGTCCCGGCGGCCGGCGCCGACGACCCGGAGGGCGTGGACCGCGCGCGGCGCAACGCGCCCCTGGCGGTGCGTACCCTCGGCCGGGTCGTCTCCCTCGACGACCACGCCGACTTCGCGCGGGCCTTCGCCGGCGTCGGCAAGGCCCGGGCCGACCTGGTCTGGGACGGCGAGCGGCAGATCGTCCTGCTCACCGTCGCCGGGCCGGACGGCGCCGCGATCCCGGCCGGCGCGCAGCTGCGTACCGACCTGCTCCGCGCCCTGGACGCCGCCCGGCAGCCGGCCGTGCCGGTCCGGATCCTCGGCCACCGCCGCCGCCGGGTCGCGGTGACCGCCCGGCTGCTGGTCGCCCCGGGGCACCGCTTCGTCGCGGTCGCCGCCGCGGCCCGCGCCGCGCTGGTCGCCGGCCTCTCCTTCGACGCCCGGGACTACGCCCAGCCGGTACGCGCCAGTGAGGTGCAGGCCCTGCTGCACCGGGTGCCCGGGGTGGCCGGTGTGGTGCTGGAACTGCTGCACGACGCGGAACTGCCCCCGCGCCGAGCCGACGTGATCGCGGCCCTGCCGGCCCGCCGCGCTGGCGACCTGCTGCTCCCCGCCGACCTGCTCACCGCGGACACCGGCGACGTCACCCTGCTGGAGGCATCGTGAGGGCCGAGGAGATCTGGGGGCTGCTGCCCGCCGCGCTGCGCAGCGAGGACGAGGCCGCCGGCGGCGTGCTGCGCGCCCTGGTCGAGGTGATGGCCGAGCAGGCCGCCCTGCTCGGCGCCGACGTCGACCAGCTCGCCGACGACTGGTTCGTGGAGACCTGCGCCGAGTGGGTGGTGCCCTACCTGGGCGAGCTGGTGGGCGCAAGCCGGCTGCACCCGCTGCCCGACGCGGCGGCCTTCTCCGACCGGGCCCGGGTGGCCGACACCATCCGGTTCCGGCGGCGCAAGGGCACCGCCGCCGCGCTGGAGGAGCTGACCCGGGCGAACACCGGCTGGAGCACCGCCGCCGTCGAGTTCTTCGAACGCCTGGTGATCACCCAGCACGTCAACCACCCGAAGACCGCGCCGGCCACCGCGGCGATCCGCGACGCCGGGCCGCTGGAACTCGTCGGCGGCCCGTTCGAGCCGGTCTGCCGCACCGTCGACGTCCGGGCGATGGGCGCCGGGCAGGGCCGCCACAACATCGGGAACATCGGCATGTACGTGTGGCCGCTGCCGTCGTACCGGCTGGACCGGGCCACCGCCGCCCCGGCGGCCGATCCGCCGGACGGCCGGTGGTGGATCGAGCCGGTCGGGGTCGACCGGCAGCTGACCGGGCCGACGGTGACCGAGCCGGACATCGACCACCGCGCCGACGAGGCGAACGTGCCGGGCCCGCTGCGCCGCCGGCCGCTGCGCGACGAGCTGGCCGCGCTGGGCTCCGCCGCGCCGCCCGCCCCGGAGGAGCTGCGCTGGTTCCGCGAGGACGACCCCTCCTTCGTGGTGTGGATCCAGCCGACCCCGTCCGACGAGCTGCGCGCCGTACCCCTGGAACACCTGCGGATCTGCGACCTGACCGGCTGGGAGCTGCCCACCGGCAGCCTGGTCCGGGTCGACCCGGTGCTGGGCCGGGTCACCGTCGCCGCCGCCCGGCCCGTGCACCGCCTCGCGGTCTCCTGGTGGTACGCCTTCAGCGCCGACGTCGGCGCCGGGCCGTACCCGCGCCGGGGTGACCTGGGGGCGGCCGACGGCCCGGTGGACTGGCAGCTCGGGGTGAGCGCGACGGAGCCGCCCCGCGCGGGCGAGGTGGTCGCCTCGCTCGGCGAGGCCGTCACCGCCTGGCACGACTGGCAGGCGGCGCACCCCGGCACCGCCGGCCGGATCGTGCTGATGGACAGCCACCGCTACGCCGAGACCGTCGCGGTGCGCATCGGGCAGGGCAGCCAGCTCACCCTGCTGGCCGCCCAGTGGCCCCGGCCGCCGGACCGGCCCCGCCGGCAGACCGACCTGGACCCGGTCGGGGTGCGGCCGTGCCTGCTGGGCGGCCTCTCGGTCAGCGGCGCCGGGGCGGGCGACCGTCCCGGCGAGCTGGTCGTCGACGGCCTGCTGGTGGCCGGCCCGGTGACGGTGGCCCCGCCGTCCGCCGGCGGGCCGGGCCTGGGCCGGGTGGAGCTGCGGCACTGCACCGTCGGGCCCGGGGCGACCGGGCTGACCGTGGCGGCGGGAAACGAGCGGGTCGAGGTGGCGCTGCACCGGTGCGTCACCGGGTCGCTGGCCGTCGGCGACGGCCCGCTGACCGTCACCGACACGCTGGTGCACGGCGGGATCGCCGCCCCGGACGCCGAGGTCGAGCTGGCCGGGGTGACCGTGCTCGGCGCGACCGGCGCGCGGGTGCTGACCGCCACCGACTGCCTGCTCGACGGCATGGTCACGGTGGCCCGCCGCCAGCAGGGGTACGTGCGGTTCAGCTATCTGCGGCCCGGCTCGGTCACCCCGCGCCGCTACCGCTGCCAGCCGGACCTGGCGGTGCAGGCCGACCCGGGCGACCCGGACGTGGTCACCCGGGTCGGGCCGGCCTTCGCCAGCACCCGGTACGGGGACGCGACGTACGGCCGGCTCGCCGAGACGGCTGCCAGCGAGCTGCGTACCGGCGCGGAGTCCGGTGCCGAGATGGGCGCCTTCCGGCGCGCGCTCACCCCGCAACGCCTCAACAACCTGGCCCTCGCCCTGCGGGAGTACCTGCCGCTGGGGCGGGTGGCCGCCGCCTTGCCCGTGCTGCCGACCGGAGGAACCAGACCATGAAGGGCGACATCAGCCGCTCGACGTTCGACCAGCGGCGGCACGCGACGAGCGTGCGCAAACAGCAGGGCCGGGTGGACCTGGACGCGGACTGGAACGAGCAGCAGGACATCCAGGCGCACCTGCGGGCGACGGCGCTGACCGACCTGGTCGGCCCGGCCGGCGCGCCGCTGGCCGGCGGGGCGTTCGCGCTGACCGGGGGCGGCGGGGACCTGAAGCTGTCGGCCGGCCGCTACTACCTCGACGGGGTGCTCTGCGAGAACGACGCGCAGGTCTCCGTCTTCGCCCAGCCCGACCTGCCCGCCGCCGGCCCGCTCGTGCGCAAGCTCGACGGCACCTGGCTGGCCGCCGGCGCCGCCGTCCCCGCCGGGGTGTACGTGGCCTGGCTGCAGGCCTGGTCGCAGCACGTCACCGCCATCGAGGACGCCGGCCTGCGCGAGGTGGCCCTCGGCGGCCCGGACACCGCCACCCGGCTGCGTACCGTCTGGCAGGTCCGGCTGCTGCAGGCCGGGGCGCCGAACACCCCGGTGGGCTGCGCCGACACCCCGCCCGGCTGGGCCGAGCTGACGGCCGCCTCGACCGGCACCCTCGCAGTGCGCGCCGACCCCACCGGCGCGCCGGGCGGCGACTGCGTCATCCCGACCGGCTCGCCGTACACCGGCCTGGACAACCAGTGTTACCGGGTGGAGATCCTGGCCGGCGGCGCTCCCGGCGCGGCGACCTACGTCTGGTCCCGGGACAACGGCTCCGCGGTGGCGACGTGGGAGAGCATCGACGTCGACGTGCTGACGGTGAAGGTGCCTGGCCGCGACGGCAGCGCGGGCTTCGCCAACGGCTCCTGGGTGGAGCTGACCGACGACACCCGGGAGCAGAACGCGACGCCGGGCACGCTGGTGCAGGTCGACCGGGTGGAGGGCGACCGGATCGTGATCCGGCCGGCCACCGCCACCGGCAGCCTGAACCGGGCCGACTTCCCCCGGCGGCCCCGGGTGCGCCGCTGGGACGGGCGGGGCACCGTCCCGGCGGGCGGCGCCGAGCTGGATTTGGAACTCGGCATCAAGATCCGCTTCGCGGCGGCGGGCAGCTACCGGACGGGGGACTGGTGGTCCTTTCCCGCCCGGTCCGCCGTGCACGACGTGGAGTGGCCGAGGCTCGGCACGACGCCGGTGGCACAGACCCCGCACGGCCCGCGCCGGGCCCACGGCCGGCTGGGCGTGCTGGCGTACGACGGCAGCCAGTGGAGCGTGCTGCGCGACTGCCGCCCGGTCTTCGCCCCGCTGACCGGGCAACTCACCCTGAGCCTGCTCGGCGGAGACGGCCAGGAGGCCGTGCCGGTGCCGAACAGCCCGGCGACGCTGGTGCCGCTCGGCCACGACCTGGTGGCCGGCGTCTCCACGGGCGGCCAGCCGGTCGCCAAGGCCCGGGTACGGTTCACCGTCACCACCGGCCAGGGAAAGCTGACCGCCGGCGCGACCACCGCGAGCACGGTCACCGTGGAGACCGGCACGGACGGCCGCGCCCGCTGCGCCTGGCAGCTCGACTCGGGCACGGCCACCCAGGTGGTGACCGCCCAGCTCCTCGACGAGGCGATGCAGCCAGCCCACCTGCCGCTCACCTTCACCGCCGGGCTCGCCCGCGCCGACCGGGTGTCGTACGACCCGACCGGGCGGCCGTCGCTGGCCGGCGCGACCACCGTGCAGGCCGCCATCAACCAGCTCGCCGCAGCCAGCACCGGCGGCTGGGCGACGCTGACGCTGCGGCCGGGCATCGACTGGGTGCAGGCGTTGAACACCCTGCCCGCCGGGGACGCGCTGATCTGCTTCGCGCCCGGCCTCTACACCAGCAACACCCCGGTGACCTTCAGCAACCGGGCGAACATCCGGCTGCTCGGCAGCGGACCGGCGAGCCGGATCCAGGTGCAGGGCCACGAGTACGCGCTGCTCTTCGCCAACTGCGGCGCGGTGTCGGTGTCGCACCTGTTCGTGGAGACCCCGGGGCCGGCCGACAGCTCGGGGCGGCTCGGTCCGGTCAGCGCGATCAACTGCAAGGAGGTGACCGTCGAGCACGTCCGGCTGGCCGGGGTGGCCGGCGCCGCGCCGCGCAGCACCTGCCTGACCGTGCGCAACGACCAGGGCACCCCGCCCGGCCGGGTCCGGGTGCTCGACTCGGACTTCCTGATCGGTCACGGCCAGCAGGGAGTGCTCCTGGTCAACCCGGACCATGCCGTCGTCACCCGCTGCCGGTTCAGCACCCCGCCCCGACCGCTCTCGCTGACCCTGCAGGAGCTGGTCAAGGACGAGAAGTTCCGCGGCGAGCTGGCCACCCAGCTGGTCGGCCGGCTGGCCCTGGACCGGGCCGACCGGCTGGAACGCGGCGACTTCAACACCGTGGTCCGGGTCGGGCAGTGGGGTGTGCGGATGAACTCGACGGTGCCGGAGAGCGAGTGGAAGACCCTGGCCGTCCTGCACCCGCCGACGCCGGAGGACCTGCGCTCGGACCAGAGCGCGGGAGCGTACGTGCACCGGCTGGCGGACCTGGCCGCCGCGGACCCGGGCCGGCTGCCCAGCTACAAGCGGCAGCTCACCTCGCTCAAGGGCCGCCTCGGCGAGACCGCCGGGCGGATCTTCGACACCGACGAGGGCCGCAAGGCGCTGCGGGACTACCTGGTCGGCGAGGGCGTCAACGTGCGCAGGGCCGACGACATCGCCCGGGACCGGCGGGACGTCGCCCTGCCGGCGCCCGGGGCCAGCCTGCGCTTCGACTCCGCCCTGGCCCAAGGCGCCTGGGAGGCGGCGCTGGCCGCGTCGCCGCCGTCGCGCCCGGTGCAGACGCCGTCGGCGGCGGCCAAGCATGTGCGCTCGGTGGCCGACCGGATCCTGCTGGAGCCGGCGTTCGGCGACCGGTACGCCGCCGGGTACCGCAAGGACCTGACGGCCGCGGCCGAGGCGTCGATCGGGGCCTGTGGGGTGGTGATCGGCGGCGGCACGGCCGTCGGTGACGTGGAGGTCTCCGACTGCCGCTTCGACCAGGTGGCCGAGGGCGTCCACATCGGGGTGTCGTACCGGCCCGGTCCGCCCATCCAAGGCCGGACGATCCGGGTGACCGGCAACGACATCCACCTCGTCAAGGCCTGGTGGCGGGGGGCGGGCACGATCCGCGGCATCAAGATCGGCAGCATGCGCAACGTCTTCGTCTCGGACAACCGGATCTCCGTCTCCGGGGGCACCGGCCTGGGGATCTGGGCGTACGCCGCCGGGGGGCCGATCCTGGCCGTGCGGGACAACCTGGTGCAGAACTGCAATCCCGGCATCATGGTCAACCCGCTCTGGTCGGGCGCCCCGGCGAAGCGCCTCTGGTCGGTGACCGACAACGTGTCGATGGACGGGCAGATCACGGTGGGCGGGGGAGCCCGTAACTCGGGGAACGTGAGCTGAGCTGTCACATGGGTGACTGCGCGACTCCCGGCGCCGTCCTACGCTTTCGGTGACTGCCACCTAGCACGGTTGCGGATTGCGGATGTGGTCTAGGGGTTCAAGTCCTCTGGTAGTCGCTCAACAAAGGCAAGGCGGGTCCTCACGGGCCCGCCTTGTCTGCGTGTGGGCCCGGCCCGCCGTGTAAAGAATTCTTGACACACCTGCCCGGCGCGGCATACCGTTCGGGTGTCAAGAATTCTTTACACCCCCCGGGAGGGTCCGTGGCCTTCGAGGAAAAACGCGCCTGGCTGCTGGCCGTGGTCGCGGTCGTCGCCTACGCCACGTACGCCGCCGTCGTCCTCGGTCGCGCCGACGGCGTGCCGCTGCCCGACGTGCCGTACGCCGGCGCCCTGCTCTGGAGCATCGGCGGCGCCATCGTGGCGTCGATCCTCCTGCACATCGTCGTCTCGATCGTCTCGCCCGAGGGCGCCAACCAGGCCGACCAGCGGGACCGGGAGATCCACCGCACCGGGGAGCACATCGGCCAGGCGTTCGTCGTCGTCGGCGGGGTGGCGGCGCTCGGCATGGCGCTGGCCCGGTGGGACCACTTCTGGATCGCCAACGTCATCTACCTGGGCTTCGTGCTCTCCGCAGTCATCGGCTCCACCGCCAAGATCGTCGCTTACCGGCGGGGCTTCCAGTCGTGGTGAAACCGACCCGCATCACCAACTCCATCCGCGCCCTGCGCACCGCGCACGACGAGATGACCCAGGCCGAACTGGCCCGCCGCATCGGGGTGACCCGGCAGACCGTCATCGCCATCGAGCAGGGCCGCTACTCCCCGTCGCTGGAGATGGCCTTCCAGATCGCCGACGTGTTCGGCGTCCCCCTCACCGACGTGTTCCACTACCCCCGGGAGAGCTCATGAAAGCCATCGTCCAGGACCGCTACGGCCCCGCCGACGTGCTCCAGTTGCGCGACATCGACCCGCCGCAGCCCGGCGACGACGACGTGCTCGTCCAGGTCCGCGCCGCCGGCGTCGACCCCGGCGTCTGGCACCTGATGACCGGCCTGCCGTACCCGGTCCGCCTCGGCTACGGCCTGCGCCGCCCCCGCCACCGCGTCCCCGGCATGGACCTCGCCGGCGTCGTGGCGGCCGTCGGCCGCCGCGTCACCCGCTTCGCCCCCGGTGACGAGGTCTACGGCACCGGCACCGGCAGCTACGCGGAGTACGCCAGCGCGCCCCAGCACAAGCTCGCCCGCAAGCCCGCCGCCCTCACCTTCGCCGAGGCCGCCGCCGTGCCCGTCTCCGGACAGACGGCGCTCACCGCCGTCCGTGACGCCGCGGCGGTACGCCCCGGCCAGCGGGTGCTCGTCATCGGCGCCGGCGGCGGCGTCGGCTCGTACGCCGTGCAGCTCGCCACCGCGGCCGGCGCCCAGGTCACCGGCGTCTGCGGACCCACCAAGCAGGACCTGGTCGTCTCCCTCGGCGCGACCGACGTAGTCGACCACACCCGCGAGGAAATCACCGACCGGGGCATCCGGTACGACGTCATCGTCGACACCGCCGGCAACCGGGCCCTGGCCCACCTTCGTCGTGCCCTCACCCCCACCGGCACGCTGGTCCTCGTCGGCGGCGAGGGCGCCACCGGGAAGCTGCTGCAGGGCTTCGACCGGCAGCTTCGCGCGCTGCTGCTCTCCCCGCTGGTCGGCCAGCGGCTGATCCCCCTCGTGGCGAAGGAGAGCAGCGAGAACCTCGACGCCCTCACCGCGCTGGTCGACGCCGGCCGGCTCCGGCCCGTCCTCGACCGGAGCTGGCCGCTGGCACAGGTGGCCGACGCGATCCGGCACGTGGAGGCCGGCCACGCCCGGGGCAAGAACGTCGTCCTGCCCTGAGCCGGCCGGCCGCCGCCGCACCGGCCCGGCTCAGCTGCTCCGCACCACCTCGGGCCGGTGCGCCGCCGGCGGCACGTACGGCTCCGGGGCCGGCCGCTCGATCGCCGGCCGGCCGGCCTCGGACCGTTCCGCCGCGGGCTCCTCGAGCTCCTCGGGCGTCTCGTCCGCCGTCCGCTCCCCGCCGGGGCGGACGGCCACCATCGGGTACTCGGCGGTCTCCCCACCACCGGCTGCGGCGGCCATCACCGCGGCGGCCGCCAGGTCCGCCACCCGCTTGGCCTCCCGCTGCACCCGCGCCCGGACATCCTTGGCGTGCCGCTCGACCGACTCGGCCGCCTGCCGCGCCTCGTCCAACCGCTTCGTCTCGGCGGCCAAGCTCCGGCGCGTCTCCTCCAGCCGGCGCTGCGTCTGCACCAGGTCCCGCTCGGTGGTGTCGCCCTCCTGCTGGATCTCGGCCAACTGCTGCCGGGCCGTCTCCAACTCCTCGCTCACCTGCGCCAGCGCCTGCTGCCGCTCCGCGATCTCCTGCTGCACCGCCGTGAGCTGCTCCTGCTGCGCGGCCATCTGCTCGTCGGCGCGCTGGCGTACCTCGGTGGCGTACTGCTGGGCCTCCGCGATCAGGGCCTGAATCTGCTGCTCCGCGGCGCTGTGCTGGTTGGTCAGCTCCTGCTCGGCCGCCGCCCGGTGCTCGGCCAGCTCCTGCTCGGCGGCGGCCCGCCGCTCGGCGATCTCCTTCTCGGCGGTGGCCTGCCACTGGGCCAGCTCCTGCTGGCTCTGCGTCCGCGCCGCCTGAATCTCCTGCTGGATCTGGGTACGCGCCGCCTTGGTCAGCGCCTCCGCCGCCGTACGGGTCTGGGTGATCTGCTTGGCGGTCTGCTCGCTGATCCGCTTCGCCTCCTGCTGGGCGCGCTCGTGCGCGGCCTCGCCCTCCGCCCGCAGCTTCTCGGCCCGCTCCCGGATCTCGGCCAGCTCCCGCTCGGCCGCCACCCGGCGCTCCTCGTACGCCTTGTCCTGCTCGGCCCGGCGGGCGGCAAGCTCCTCGTCCAGGTCCCGCAGCGCCTGGACGGTGCGCTCCCGCGCCTCGGTCAGCACCTTCTCCGCCTCACCCTGCAGGGTGGTCGCCCGCTGCGTCGCCGTCTCGGTGATCACCCCGGCCTGCTTCTCGGCCAGCGCGAGGATCTGGTCCACCATCGGGCCCAGGTCCCGGAAGGACGCCCGGTCCACCTGCGCCGGGCGCTGCCGCAGCTCGGTCAGTTCCGTCTGGAGGCGCTGGATGTGCGCGGTGAGGCCGTGCACCTGGCTCGCCGTCCGGTCCCGCTCCGTCGACAGCGTCGCGAGCTGACCGTCCGTCTGCTCGACGTACCGGTCCACCTGCCGCTTGTCGTATCCGCGCAGGGCGGTCTCGAAATGCGGCCGCCCGGCCGCGTCGTCACGCAGCGCGAACGGCTCCTCGCCGTTGGACATGCAGCACCCTCCGTACTGTGCGAGCGCCACGCGGATGAGCGCCCACGGGCCATGATGTGGCGCAACGCTACCGTCGTCCGGCCCCGGACAATAGGGCCGCCCCGGTGATCGGGGGGCCGGTACGGAACCTTTGTCGCATCGTGGCGTCGCCGGGCGGCTCCCCTCGCGAGCGGCACCGGGATGGCGCCGGTCCCGGGCGCGGTGTACGTCCCGCACTCGCTCGATTGCATGAGGGCGACCGTCCACACCGGTCCACGCCTGCCCGGGTCCCTGCGGGGCGCCACGGCCGGACGTGGTCCCACCGGACGGCGTCCGCGCGGCTTTGCCCGACGGACGGGTGACTGCCACTCCGGTGACGGTGGTCGGGCGTTGTCGAAGCCCTCCCGCGTCCGGACGATCTGGAGCGGTTCCCGGTGCTGCCTCAACGGTTCGCCCGTCCTGCCCGCCGGAGGCGTCCCGGTTCTGCGCGACGTGTCGGTCGAACAGTCAGCTGTGCCGGCTGGCCACGCCGATGACGAGTTTCCAGCTGCCGGATGACCGCTCTGCGCCGAGAGTGTCGACCCTCATGGTCGACCCTGGACTGCTGCCCAGATCGGCGGCGTCTCGCAGCAAGGGTGGGCGGGGGAGGGGTGACGATCCATGATGTGACGGGGGACGCAGGCCGTTGATTTGACGATCAACTCGCGGGCCACGTAACTTTCTCTCTGCCAGCGCGGAACGGACGAAACAGGCGAAAGCCTGGAAGGCCGGAGCGCGGGAATGGTTCGGGGGTCGGCCGGGTTGTCTTCCGGTACGAGCCTGGACCGGGCTCCTGAGGGCTTGTGAGAGCAGGCCGGCAGGGCCGGGAATGATCCCAGGGTCGGATGGGTTGAGTCCCATGTGAGCCTGGACCGGGCGGTGCCCCGGATTCGCCGCGAGGCGGATTTGGAGGGGCGGAGCCGACCGGGTAAGGTTGTCGACCGGCAGGGCACCGGGCGAGCGTGCGGGAAACCGCAGCGGCCGGCCTGCTGAAATTCCACGAGATGTCCGGCGCGAGCCGGTCGAATTGTGGTGCCCGGAATTGTGGTGGAAGTGGTGCGGATCGCTGCAGAGCGGTTTGACACGGCGGAAACCGGCGGGTAACGTAGTAAAAG
>NZ_JBPQTL010000071.1:0-28924 GCF_051386295.1 Micromonospora sp. URMC 105
CCCCGGAAGGGGCCGCGGGGGGGGTCAGGGGCCGAAGGGGTCGGGGCGGCGTTCCAGGAGTTTGTGCAGGGTGTGCTGGATCGTTTCGCGGACCTGGTCGGCGAGGTTGAAGACGACCAGGGGGTCGTCGGCGGAGTCGGTGAGGTGCGCCGTCGGGATGGGCGGGCAGAACTCGATCAGCCACTTGCTCGGCAGCGGGACCATGCCCAGCGGCCCGAGCCAGGGGAAGGTCGGGGTGACGGGGAAGTACGGCAGCTTGAGCAGCCGGGCCAGCGGCTTGATGTCGGCGAGCATCGGGTAGATCTCCTCGCCGCCGACGATGGCGACCGGCACGATCGGGGTGCCGGTACGCAGCGCCGCCGAGACGAAGCCGCCCCGGCCGAACCGTTGCAGCTTGTAGCGGTCGGAGTAGAGCTTGCCGATGCCCTTGAACCCCTCCGGGAAGACGCCGACCAGCTCACCGTTGCCGAGCAGCCGCTCCGCGTCCGGGTTGCAGGCCACCGTGCCGCCGGTCTTGCGGGCGATCTCGGAGACCACCGGCATCCGGAACACCAGGTCGGCGCCGAGCAGCCGCAGGTAGCGGCGCGCCGGGTGCTGGTCGTGCAGCGCGGCGGAGAGGATCAGCGCGTCAAGCGCCACCGTGCCGGAGTGGTTGCCGACGACCAGCCCCGCGCCGTCGGCGGGCACGTGCTCCAGGCCGCTGACCTCGGTGCGGAACCAGTCCCGGTAAAGCAGCCGCACCAGCGGGTGGAAAACCGAGTCGGTCAGCTCCGGATCGAAGCCGAACTCGTCGACCTCGTAGTCACCGGAGAGCCGCCGGCGCAGGAAGGCCAGGCCGGCGGCGACCTTGCGGTCCCAGTGGTCCCCCGGCCGGTCCGGCACGGCCGCCCCACGCGGTACGCCTGCCGTGCCCCGCCCGGCCGCGTCAGCGTCGGCCGAACGGTCCCGCGCCCCGCCAGCCGGTGCGTCGGCGACGATGCCCGGCTCATCGGCGGTCACCGCGCCGGACGGGGTCTCGCCCGCCCGGGCGGACGGGACCGGCTCGTCGGTGGCGGAGGTGTCCGGCTCGTCCAGGGCCGCGGGGCCCGGGACGGCGGCGGCCGTACGGCGGCGGTGCCCGTTCTGCCGCGCCGGCTGCGCGTCCGGCCCGGTCACGGTCAGCGGTACGTCGTAGCGGCCGTCGGGCCGCTCCTCGGCGGGGCTCACGATCGCTCCCGCACGGCCGACCGGACCTGCCGGATGCTCTCCAGCACCAGCTGTTCGGCGGTGGCCAGGGTGTTGCGGGTGAGCACCACGCCCCCGTGGTGGGCGCGGATGAAGTCGTCGAACGCGGCGGCGGTGGAGCGCGGGGTGAAGCCGTACTCCCGCTCCAGCCGGCTGGTGTCGACCACCCGGCCGTGCACGAAGAGGTCGACCTGGTCGAGGCCGTAGCGACCGAAGCCGAGGTTACGGGCGAGCACGGCGGCCCCGGACAGGCCGGGCTCCAGCACCGGTACGGCGACCCGACCGGCCCGTCGGATCGCCTGGGAGAGCGAGAGCACCCCCGGCCCGGCGACGTTGTAGGTGCCCGGGTGGTCCTCGGCGATGGACCGGTGCAGCACCTCGAGCGCGTCGTCGAAGTGGACGAACTGCAGCCGCGGGTCGCGCCCGAAGACGGTGGGGACCAGGGGCTGAGAGAAGTAGCGGGTGAGCGTGGTGTCGGCGGTGGAGCCGATGAACGGCGCGAAGCGCAGCACCGTCGCGGTGACGTCGGGACGGCGGCGGCGGAAGCCGCGGACGTACCCCTCGACGTCGAGGATGTCGCGGCCGAAACCGCCGCGCGGCACCTCGCGCGGCTCGGTCTCCTCGGTGAAGACGGCCGGGTCGCGGAAGGACGCGCCGTACGCGGCGGTCGAGGAGCGGACCACCAGCTTGCGCAGCCGCGGTGCCCGCTGGCAGGCGGCGAGCAGTTGCATGGTGCCGATGACGTTCTGCTCCTTCATCGCCGCCCGGCCGCCGTGCTGCGGGTCGGGGGCGCTGACCAGGGCGAGGTGCACCACGGCGTCGACGTCCAGGTCGGCGAGGAGCCCGCCGAGGGAGCCGAGGTCGAGCCGGATCCGCTCGACCCGGTCGAGCAGGTCGGTGAACTCCGGGCCGGGGGTGGCCGGGTCGACGCCGATCACCCGTTCGATGCGCGGGTCGGCGGCGAGCCGGGCGGCGACGTGCGCGCCGAGGTAGCGGCCGACCCCGGTCACGACGACGACCCCCGGAGCACCTGAGGTGCCACCGGGGGTCATCTCGCACGCCCTGACCGGCAGACGGGACCGAGCCGGGACGTCCGCGGCCTGATCACCTGAGCCTCCGAGGGTCGACAGTTGGCAAGTGGTGCCGGGTGCCGGGCCGTGGCCCGGCCCCGGTCACTTGCCGAGACGGCGACGCTGGACGCGGGTCTTGCGCAGCAGCTTGCGGTGCTTCTTCTTAGCCATGCGCTTGCGGCGCTTCTTGACCACCGAGCCCATACGACAGCCTTCCAATGCAACGTGCGGGGCGGACGAGCGGCACCACCTCGGTGACGCCGGTGACCGCTTGCGGACAACGGACCGGACCAGCCTGGTGGCGTCGGGGCTCACCGGCAAGGGTCAGGATCGGCTCCAGGGTAGCCGGAGTACGTCAGCAGGACCAACGCGGCCCCGTCGATGCCCGTTACGTCGCAGTCGGCGCACCGCCCGGCGGTGGATCAGGCGGTTTCCTGAAACGCGCCCCGGAGGTAGTCGTGCACCGCGTGCTCGGGCACCCGGAACGACCGGCCGACCCGTACCGCGGTCAGTTCACCGCTGTGCACCAGGCGGTAGACCGTCATCTTCGACACCCGCATGACCGACGCCACCTCGGCGACGGTGAGGAACTTGACATCCGACAGCCGACCGTCGGACTGCGACCCGGCCATGGCTCACCCGACCCATCCCATGCCCGGCGCGTGCCGATCGACCGGAGCTTGCGTCCGGGCCGGCAACGCGCGTGTTACCAGTACGGTAGCGGGGCGGCTGTGACCGGCGCGATCCCTTCGTGCAACTGATCATGCGTGGAACGCCGATCACCCGGCCGTGACCTGCCGTTTTACCCCCGGCTGCGTCGACCGTCCCATTCCCGGGACCAGTGGCGGCGCCGCCCGCGCCACCGGGATCGGGCCGGGCTCACTCGGCACGCAGGGCGACCACCGGGTCGAGCCGGCCGGCCCGCTGCGCCGGCACCACGCCGAAGACGATGCCCACCGCCGCCGATACCCCGAACGCCAGCGCCAGCGACCACCAGGTGATCGCGGCCGGGATCGGCGAGAAGGCGTCCACCAGCAGCGCGGTGCCCACGCCGAGGGCCATCCCGGTCAACCCGCCGATCGCGGTGAGCAGCACCGCCTCCAGCAGGAACTGCACCCCGATGTCGCGCGGACGCGCGCCGACGGCCTTGCGCAGGCCGATCTCCCGGGTCCGTTCCCGCACCGAGACCAGCATGATGTTGGAGACCCCCACCCCGCCGACCAGCAGCGAGATGCCGGCGATGGCCGCGAGCACGCCGGTGAGCACCCCGAGGATGTCGCCGAGCACGCCGAGGATCTGCTGCTGGGTGACGGCGCTGAACTCGGTGTCCGGGTGCCGGCGGGACAGCTCGGCGACGATCCGGTCGCCCAGCTCGCCGATCCGCTCGCGGTCGGGGGCCTTGACCGCGATGCCGTCCACCCGCTGGGTGCCCCAGAGCCGCTGGGCCGCGGTGACCGGCACGTGCACCTCGTCGTCGCGGTCGACGCCGAGGCTCTGCCCGAGCGGCGCGAAGACGCCGATCACCCGGAACCGGACGCCGGCGAGCGCGACCTGCTGGCCGAGCGGGTCCCGGTCGGGGAAGAGCGCCCGGGCCACCGAGTCGCCGAGCACCGCCACCCGCCGGCTGGTGTCCACGTCGGCGCCGGTGAGGTAGCGGCCCCGGGCGAGCGAGCGGGTGAAGACGGTCGGGGTGGTCTCCAGCACCCCCTGCACGGTCGTGAAGTCGGAGCGGTTGCCGGCCCGGGCCGTCGCGCCGGAGGCGATGGTGACCGCGACCCGGCTCGGGTCACCGACCACCCGGGAGACCGCGTCCGCGTCGGCCAGGGTCAGCGGCGAGACCACCGGCGCCGTCCCCACGTCGATCCGGCCGGGTACGACCAGCAGCAGGTTGGAGCCGAGCCCCTCGACCTGCTGTTCGACCTTGTGCTTCGTACCGGTGCCGATGGCCACCAGCAGCACCACCGACGCCACCCCGATGATGACTCCGAGCATGGTCAGCGCGCTGCGCATCCGGTTGGCCCGCAGCGCGTCCAGCGCCACCCGCCACGCCTCGGCGACCCTCACGACGGCCCTCCGGCCCGCGCGCCGCCCGCCCGGTCCCCGCCGGGACCGCCCGCGGCGTCCGCGCCGGGTCGCGGCCCGCCGGCGACGTCCACCGGGGAGCCCGGTCCGGCCACGTCAGGGGTACGGGGGTCGGCCGCCCGATCGCGCGGAAGGCGTCCGGTGGCTCCGGCGGCGCCACCGGAGCCACCGGACGGGTGCCCCGGCCCGCTTCCGGACGCGGACCGGGGCTCCGCGCTGGGAGCGTCCCCCAGTGTGTCAGGTCCCGCCGCGGCCCCCGACGGCGGTCGATCATGAACGGCCGGGGCGCTGTCGGAGACCACCACCCCGTCGCGCATGACGATCCGCCGACGGGCCCGGGCCGCCACCTCGTTGTCGTGGGTCACCATCACCAGGGCCACGCCGGACTCGGCGTTGAGCTGCTCCAGCAGGGCCAGCACCGCCTGCCCGGTCACCGTGTCCAGGTTGCCGGTGGGCTCGTCGGCGAGCAGCACCGTCGGGTCGGTGACCAGCGCCCGGGCGATCGCCACCCGCTGCTGCTCGCCGCCGGAGAGCTGGTTGGGGCGGTGGTCGAGCCGGTGTCCCAGGCCGACCCGGCCGAGCATCGCCGCCGCCCGCTCGCGCCGCTGCCGGGCACCGACGCCGCGGTAGACCAGCGGCAGCGCCACGTTGTCCACCGCCGACGTCCGGGGCAGCAGGTGGAACGCCTGGAAGACGAAGCCGATGGTCTCGTTGCGCAGCGTCGCCATCTCCGGCGCGGAGAGGGCGCTCACGTCCCGGCCGCCGATGACCAGGCGACCGCCGGTGGGCTGGTCCAGCCCGCCGAGCAGGTGCATCAGGGTCGACTTGCCTGAGCCGGAGGGCCCGACCACGGCCACGTAGTCCCCCGGTGCCACGGTCAGTGACACGCCGCGCAGCGCCGGCACGGACACCCCTTCGAGCTGGTACGTCCGGGAGACGTCCACCGCCTCGATCGCCGCCGGACCGGTCACGGTGATCCCTTCGTTCGCGACTGCGAGGCACGCAGGACCGGCTCACTCCTCGCGCTCACCGGACTTCCTGGCCGTCCTGGACCTGGTCGGTGCCGCGCACCACCACCCGGTCGCCGGCCTGCACCCCGTCGAGGATCTGCACCAGGTCCGGCCCCTGCACGCCCACCGTCACCGGTGCCCGGTCGGCCCTGCCGTCGCGGACCACCCAGACGGCGTCGCGGCCGTCGGCGGAGAAGACCGCCGAGGCGGGGACGGTGACGGCGTCGGCGGCCTCGCGTACCCGCAGGTGCACCACGGCGTTCATGCCGGGGCGGGGCGCCGGGGCAGCCTCGCCCTCGCCCAGCCGGCCCGCGCCGAGGGCCAGCCGCACCCGGTAGGTGACGCCGCCCCGGGCGGAGGTGGTGGGCAGCACGTCGACCGAGCGGACGGTGGCGTCGTAGCTGGCGCCGGTGACCGCGTCCAGCTCGACGGTGGCGACCAGTCCGGGGCGGACCAGCAGCACGTCGGTCTCGTCGACCTCGGCGAGCAGGCCGAGCGCGCCGGTGTCCACGATGGTCAGCACCGGCGTACCGGCGGTGACCCGGCCACCGACGGGCACCGCGTCGTCCACGCCCGGCGGCGGGCCGGACCGGGACGGGGTGAGCGCGGACGGGTCGATCCCCGCGGGCGCCTGCCCGCCGCCGAGCAGGGCGGACAGGTCGGTGCCGCCCCCGGCGGGAGTGCCGCCGGGCTGCACGACTCCCCCGATCGGGGCGCGCAGGGTCAGCGCGTCGACGGTCGCCTTCGCCAGGTCGTACGCCTGCCGGGCCTGGAGCCGTTGCGCGGCCGAGAGGGCACCGACCGCCGAGTTGAGGCCGGCCACGCCCCGCTGCACCGAGCGGACGGCCTGGTCGGCGGTACGCGCAGCGGCGGTGTACTGCTGCTGGGCGGAGGTCACCTGGGCGAGCAGCGCGTCCCGTACCTTCGGATCGGCGATCTTTCCCGCAGCCTTGCGGGCTGCGTCGAACGCCTCGTCGGCGGCCTTGTCGGTGCCGCGACGCCGGATGCCCAGCTCCCCCACGCCGACGCCGCGGCCGGCCCGTTCGGCGGCCCGCAGGGCGTCGCGGGCCTGACGGAGGCGCTCCTGGGCGGACGGTGAGCTGATCACGGCGAGCACCTGACCACGGGTGACCCGCTTGCCGGGCTGGACGCGCAGGCTGGTGAGGGTGCCGTCGGCGGGCGCGGTGAGGGTGGCCGCGGCGCGGGCGGTGACGGTGGCCGGGGCGTCGATGACCTCGGCGACGGCGGCCCGGCCGGCCGGGGCCAGCGCGACGGTGGACTCGTCGTCCCCGCAGGAGGCGGCGGTGGTGCCGGTGAGGACGACGACGGCGAGCAGGGCGGTGAGCAGGCGGGGCCGCGTGGCTACGGGGGGCCGCGGCGAATCGGGGCGGCGCACGGGCCAACCTTAGCCCGGCGTCGATACGACGCCGAGGGGCGCGAGCGGTCTACCGGACGGACCGCGCCCGCGCGGCGAGGGGTGCGGCCCCCGCCCTCACCGGACGGCCGCCCGGATGTAGCCGACGCACTCGTCGTGCAGGGCCGTCCAGGAATCGCCGAGGACCCGCTCGGACGCCTCGTCCAGCGAGGTCCGGTCGTGCACCACGGCGCGGAAGAAGTCGAGCACCCGCTGCTCGCCGTACCGGTCGACGAGGTGGCGGACGGCCAGGTAGCCGACTCCGTAGCTGCCGCCGACCCGGTCGGCCGGGGCGGCGTCGGCCGGGGTCAGGGCGTCCAACCGGCCGTTCCACCCGCCGGCGACCAGCTGGCCGGCCTCGTCCAGCCCCTCGTAGCGGCTCACCGGCGCCCCGTCGGCACCGGCGTACTCGGCCAGCCCCTCCACCAGCCACCAGGTCTGCTTGCCGGGATAGCCCCGCTCGGGCAGCGAGGCGGCATGGGTCAGCTCGTGCCTGAGCAGCTCACCGGCGGCGGTGGCGGTCAGCCCGTCGGCGTTGAGCACCACCTCGTGGTGCCCGCCGCCGACGGTGACCGCGTACCCGGCGGTCCACTTCGGTCGGCCGCCCCCGTACCAGCGCCGCCACTCGGACGGGCCGGCATAGAAGATCCGGTAGCGGTCCGGCGGCGGCCCGGCGACCGCGTACCGGTCGGCGACCTTCGCCGCGGCCTCGGCGTCGGCGAGCAGGGCGGGCAGCTTTCCGCGCAGCGCCCGGGTGGTCGCCACCAGGGTGCGCGGGCCGACGGCGACGACCAGCTCGCTGACCTCCCACGGCCGGACGCCGGACTGCGCAGAGCGGGACTCCTCCATGGCGACCAGCAGCGGCGCGTCGCCGTTCTCCCGCCAGCGGGTGCCGATCAGGACCGGGCTGGGCGCGCAGTCCGGCACGAGGAAGCAGTACCGGAAGGTCACCAGTTGCCGCCACTGTCCCGGCTGTCCCGCAACCGCAGTGGGCAGCCCGGACGGCTCGGCCCGCCAGACCGTCACCCGCAGCGCGCGCAGCGCGGCGAAGCGGCGACCCAGGTCGCCGCGCGCGGTGCGGTCCCCGACGGCGAGGAAGCCGGCCCGGTCCGCGCGGAGCAGCGCGGCGGCCTGCCGGTCGAGCTGGGCGGAGAGCTGGTCACCGATGCGCCGGGCGGCGGCCGTCGCCGGGTCGTCCCGGCGGGCGGCGGGGCGGTCCACCGTGGCCCGGTCGGCCGGGCGGTCGGCCAGGCCGGCCAGCAGCGCGGCCGGCACCCCGCAGCCCAGCACCGCCAGGACCAGCCCGAACGTCACCCAGAGCGGCCACCGAAGGCGCCGGCGCGGCTCGTCCACTCCGGCGGCCGGGCGCAGCTCGCCGCCGCCGGCCGGACGCGGCTCGTCGCCCTCGGAAAGGCGCAGCTCGCCGCCGCCGGCCTGACGCGGCTCGCTCCCGCCCGCCGGACCCGGCTGGTCACCGCTGGCCGGACGCGGCTCGGCTGCGTCGGTGAGGCGCGGCTCATCCCCCTGAGGACGGCGCGGCTCGTCCATTCCGTCGGCTGGCGGCTCGCCGCTGCCAGCCGGACGCGGCTCGTCGCCGTCGGAAAGGCGCGGCTCGTCCAGCCCGTCGGTCACGGGCGAAGGGTACGACCAATCGGGGCGATCCGGCCAGAGCCCTCGCGCGTCGGCTGCGCGCCCGCGGTTCGGGACGCGCGGCCCGAATCCTGTGCCCCACATTTCGGGCCTGCACGGACGGGTGCGGGTGCGGTCAGACGGGGTGCTGCTCGCCTGCGGAACTGATGACGTGAACGACTCATCGAAGATCAACGCCGGTGGCGGCGCCGCGTGAAGCCGGAAGTCGCGAGCCGCCCCGGGCCGGGTCGAAGCCGGCCGCCGCTACGCGGTTCGACCGGGTGCGCGAGCTGTCCGGGGCGGCCTGAATCATTGACGACATCAGCTCCACAGGGCGCAGCTCGACCTTGACGCCGTGCCGCGAGGCCGGCGCGCAACCACCACCAGCCCCCCGCCCGTCTGGACCTCCCCGTTCCCCCGGCGGTGAAAGCGGGGTTGACCGAGCCCGGCGAGCACTCGGACGGCCAGCCGACGTCGTGGCTGCGGCCCCACCAAACGGCGGCGGCGAGCGTCGCCGGCTCCATCGGGAGAGCGATCGTCAGCAGCCCGGCTCAGCTCCCCAGTCCCGGTAGGCGATGTCCAACGCGCCCACCAGGTGGTCGAAGGACCGGTCGATGCTCAGGGGCAGGCCGAAGCCACCGGCCGCCTCCAGGGTGACGAAGCCGTGCACGGCGCTGCGGAAGAGGCGGGCCGCGTCGACCGCGGGGTCACCGGTCAGGCCGTAGCCGCGCAGGATCGCGTAGACCGCGTCGAGGGCCCGCCGGCCGGCGGCCACGTGCTCCGGATCGGCCGGATCGGGCACCTGCTGCGCGGCGGGGTACCGGCCGGGGTGCCGCAGGGCGTAGTCGCGCCAGGCGGTGGCCACCGCGTGCAGCGCGTCCACCCCGGCGCGCCCGGCGGCTGCCGAGGTCATCGCGTCGGCCAGTTCGCCGACGGCCAGCGCGCCGAGCTTGCGGTTCAGCGCGTCGGCGCCCTTGACGTGCTTGTAGAGGCTGGGCAGCGCGACACCGAGCCGGGCGGCCAGTGCGGCGAGCGTCAGCCGCTCGTAACCGACCTCGTCGGCGAGGCGGGCCGCCTCACGGACCACCGTCGCCGGGGTGAGCCCGGCCCTAGGCACCCGCGGTCACCGCCAGGAACTCGACCAGCTGGGCGGCGGTCGCCGCCGGCTGATCGGCGTGCGGGTAGTGCCCGGAGTCGGCGATCATGCGGGCCTCGGCGGTGGTGAAGAGGCGCCGCGCGGCGCGCGCCTCGGCTGCCGGGTCGGCGAAGTCGGGGTCCTTCGCGCCCATCAGCACCAGCACCGGCTGCCGCACGTCCGCCGCCCGGGCCGACCAGTGCGGGGCGACCGGCACGATCACGCCACGAACCGCCGCCATCCGGCCGCGCAGGCCGGTGACCAGTTCCCTGCGGTACGCGGCGTCGTCGGCGGGCCGGCCGCAGGGAAAGAGCGTCTTGTGGAACATGCCGAAGAGCCGGGGACTGCGCAGCACCGCCGCCTGGGCGAGCCGCATCGCCGGGTTGGGCCGGGGCTCGGCGACGAACGCGCCGATCTGGACGATGCCGTTGACCAGCTCGGGCGCGTCACCGGCGGCGAAGACCACGGCCGCTGCGCTGGACGAGCTGCCGACCAGGGTGGCCGGGCCGCCGAGCGTACGCACCACGGCCAGCAGGTCGGAGCCGACCTCGGCCGGGGCGTACGACGGCCAGTGGGCGCTGGAGTCGCCGTGCCCCCGCACGTCGACCGAGGCCACCCGGTAGCCCGCTGTGACCAGGAGTGGGATGAGGTGCCGGTAGGCCCGCCGGTTCTCCCCCATGCCGTGCGCGAGGACCACCAGCGGCCCCTCGCCGTGCACCTCGTACGCGATGGTGCCGCCGTCCCGCTCCACCTGGCTAACATTCATAGCCTGGAAGCTAATTGCATTAGCCTGACCTGTCAACGGCCTGCTTGACCTGAAGTCCGGTTCAGCTCCGATGATCACCGCATGACGTCAACGGGAAGTCCACACCTCCGCATCGCCCGGCCGAGCCGCGACCTCGGGGCGGCCGAGCGCTTCTGGGTAGCCGGGCTCGGCCTGCGGGTGCTGTACCGAGGCGAGGCCGCCGGGCCCGGTGAGCACGATCTGGTCATGCTGGGCTGGCCGGACGCGGCCTGGCATCTGGAGCTGGTCGGCGGGGAACACCTGGCGGTCGAGCCCCGCCCGACCGAGGAGGACCTGTTCGTGCTCTACCTGGACGGGCCGGTCGAGGCGGACCTGGTGACGAGACTGGAACGGGCCGGCGGGACGAGAGTCTCCGCCGGCCCGTACTGGGACCGCTGGGGGGTGACGGTGGCCGACCCGGACGGCTACCGGCTGGTGCTGAGCACCCGGGGCTGGTCGAACGCCTGAGTCACTTCTTGCTGGCCAGCGCCCGGCCGAAGAACATCAGGTTCGCGGGGCGCTCGGCGAGCCGGCGCATCAGGTAGCCGTACCAGTCCTCGCCGTAGGGCAGGTAGGTCCGCACGGTGTAGCCCTCGCCGACGAGCCGCTTCTGCTCCTCGGGGCGGATGCCGTACAGCATCTGGAACTCGAAACGGTCCGGGCCGCGGTCGAACCAGCGGGCCCGGTCCTCGCCGATGGCGATCAGGCGCGGGTCGTGGGTGGCCAGCATCGGGTAGCCGTCCCCGGACATCAGCACGTTCAGGCAGCGGACGTAGGACTTGTCCACCTCGATGGCCGACTGGTACGCCACCGACTCCGGCTCCTTGTAGGCGCCCTTGCAGAGCCGTACCCGGGACCCGGCCCCGGCCAGCTCACGGCAGTCCGACTCGGTCCGGCGCAGGTACGCCTGGAGCACCGCACCGGTCGACGGGTAGTCCTTGCGCAGGTCGGCCAGGAGGCTCAGGGTCGAGTCGGTGGTGGTGTGGTCCTCCATGTCGAGGGTGACCGTGGTGTTCGCCTCGTCGGCCGCCGCGCAGATCGCCCGGGCGTTCTCGTACGCCAGCCGCTCGTCGAACTTCTGGCCCAGCGCGGAGAGTTTCACGCTGACCTCGGCGGGCGGGGTGAGCCCGTTGGCGGAGAGCAGCTTCAGCAGCTTGAGGTACTCGTCGCGGGTGGCGTTGGCCTGCTCGGGAGTGACGGTGTCCTCACCGAGGTTGTCGATGGTGACCGCGAGGCCGTCGGCGACGAGCTCGCGGGTCGCGCGCAACGCGTCGTCGGTGCCGGCGCCGGCGACGAACCGGCGGACGACGTCCCGGGTGAACGGGGCCGTCGCGATGAGCCGCTCGACCTGGGATGACCGGGAGGCGGCGAGGATGACGGAACGGAGCATGAGCCGAGCGTAACGCCCGTGCGGCGGGCTCCGCCGGGGGGCGGCCGGGCCGCCCGGAGAGCCCGGAACATGCGTCCCAACAGCATCACGAGCACCGCCCGGGGGGCGACGGAGGTGGCGTCGATCAGCTACAACGATGCCGTGGATCGACACCCCCGCCGCCGGCTCCGGTCGGCCTCCGTGCAGCTCGGCGCGCTGACCGCGCTGGCGCTGGCGCTCTCCGGCTGCAACATGACCTCCGACGACGACGATGACGACGACTGCGCCCTCGGCCCGACCGGCGGCGGGGAGACGGTCGCGCTGGCAATGCGGGTGCCGGTCGCCACCACCGGCACCGGCACCGGCACCGGCGAGCCTGGGCCGGTGGCCGCCGCCCTGCCCGAGCGGGGCGGCTTCGGCACCCACCTCGCCTCCTGCGGCGGCTGAGGTGCGGCGCGAGGCGGCCACCCCGCGGCCGGACTGGGACGCCACCGTCCGCGCACAGGGCCTGGTGTACGTCGACACCGAACTGCCCGACGGCGGGACCATGTCGTACTGGGACGAGACGGCGGCGTACGCCTTCGACCTGGCCGAGGTGCTGCGGCTGGAGGAGGCCACCGAGGAGCTGCACCGGATGTCGGTGGCCGCCGCCGAGCACGTCGTCGCCCGGGGCCGGTACGCCGAGTTCGGCATCCCGGCCTGGGCCGCCGAGGCGGTCGCCCGGTCGCTGCGCGAGCGGCCGCCGACCCTCTACGGCCGCTTCGATCTCGCCTACGACGGCAGCTGGCCACCGAAGCTGCTGGAGTACAACGCCGACACCCCCACCGCCCTGGTCGAGGCGAGCATCATCCAGTGGTACTGGCTGGAGCAGACGCACCCGGACGCCGACCAGTGGAACAGCCTGCACGAGCGGCTGGTGGGCGCCTGGGCCAAGATCGGCGCCGGGCTGCACGACCGGCGGGTGCACGTGGCCTGGTCGAACGAGGAGGAGTCCGGCGAGGACGAGATCACCGCCGGCTACCTGGCCGAGACCGCGCGCCAGGCCGGGCTGGACGTCACGCTGCTGCCGATCCAGCACGTCGGCTGGGACGGCCGGCGCTTCGTCGACGCCGACGACCGGCCGGTGACCACCTGCTTCAAGCTCTACCCGTGGGAGTGGATGCTGGCCGAGCCGTACGGGCCGGCGGCGCTGGAGCCGGGCACCCCGACCACCTGGATCGAGCCGGCCTGGAAGCTGCTGCTCTCCAACAAGGCGCTGCTCGCCGTGCTCTGGGAGCTGTACCCGGGGCACGAGTACCTGCTGCCGGCGTACCTGGACTCGCCGCGCGGGATGCCGGAGTACGTGGCGAAGCCGCTGCTCGGCCGGGAGGGCGGCTCGGTGCGGATCGTGACCCGCGACACCGAGCTCACCAACCCGGGGATCTACGGCGCCGAGGGCTTCTGCTACCAGGAGTTCCGGGCGCTGCCGGAGTTCGCCGGCAACCGTACGGTGCTCGGGAGCTGGATCGTCGACGGCGAGTCGGCCGGGCTCGGCGTCCGGGAAAGCGAGAGCCTCATCACGGACGGTTACGCGCGGTTCCTGCCGCACTACATCGACGCACCGCGCGCCCCGTGAGTCGTCTACCGTTGGTGGCGTGAACTTCGACGCGTACGCCCGGACCGGCGTTGACCTCGTCAACGCCCGCCTGGACGACCTCGACGACCTGCGGGCCCTCTTTCCGGACGACAACGCGTGGATGCGCGACGAGGTCGCCGAACGGGACCTGATGATTTTCCGGCGGGCGCAGAAGCGCCTGCGTGACGTGTTCGAGTACGGCACGTCGGGGCGGGACGTCCAGGCGGTGGAGGAGCTGAACGCCCTGCTGGAGGCGTTCCCGGTGCAGCCGCGGATCTCCGGCCACGACTCCAGCGACTGGCACATGCACGTGACCAGCCGGGGCGCGTCGGTCAGCGCGGAATACCTGGCCGGTGCGGTCTGGGGCCTGTCGGTCTGGCTCTGCGAGTACGGCAGCGCCCGGTTCGGGGTCTGCGCGGACGAGCGGTGCGGCAACGTCTACCTGGACACCTCGTCGAACTGCTGCCGGCGGTTCTGCTCCGAGCGCTGCGCCACCCGCTCCCACGTGGCCGCCCACCGCGCCCGCAAGCGGGCCGCCGTCGGCGAGCAGGTCGCCGTTCCGGCCCAGGCCGACTCCCTCACCCCCGTGCCCTGACCGACCCGGCCACTCCGGCCGAGCCGGTGGGTCAGGCGTCGACCGGGGACGGGGCGGTGAGGTGGGCGCGGGCGAAGGCGAGGGCCTCGCGCAGGTCGGCCTCCCGGTCGGCGCGGCTCTTCGCGCCCCGGGTGGTGACCTCGACGGCGACCGAGCCGGTGAAGCCCCGGCCGGCCAGTGAGCGCAGCAGCTCGGCGCAGGGCTGGCTGCCGCGCCCGGGCACCAGGTGCTCGTCGCGCCCCTCGCCGGTGCCGTCGCCGAGGTGCACGTGCGCCAGCCGGTCGCCCATCCGGTCGGCCATCGCCAGCGAGTCGGTGTGCGAGGCGGCGCAGTGCGACAGGTCGAGGGTGTACGAGGCGTACCCGGTCTCGGTGGGGTCCCAGCCCGGCACGTACGGCACGAACTGCCGGCCGGCCATCCGCACCGGGTACATGTTCTCCACCGGGAAGAGCAGGTCCGGATACTGGCCGGCGATCGCGGCGAGCCCTGCGGAGAAGTTGCGCGCGTAGTCCCGCTGCCAGGTGAAGGGCGGGTGCACGACCACGGTCGGCGCGCCCAGGGCCGAGGCCAGCTCGGCCGAGCGGCGCAGCCGCTCCCAGGGGTCGGGGCTCCACACCCGCTGGGTCACCAGCAGGCAGGGCGCGTGCACCGAGAGGACCGGTACGCCGTAGTGCTCGGAGAGGCCGCGCAGCGCGCCGGCGTCCTGGCTGACGGCGTCGGTCCAGACCATCACCTCGATGCCGTCGTAGCCGAGCGCCGCGGCCAGCTGGAACGCCGCCGCGGTCCGCTCAGGGAAGACCGAGGACGTGGACAGGAGCACCGGAACGCGGGAAGTCACACCCCTCAGGGTAGCCCGACCGGTCGCCACGCTTCAGGACGAGCAGCGGCAAATGGCGCAGAACGGCCGACGCGGATCACATCGGCTCCAGCTGATCCAACCGCCGGAGGATGACGCCCTCGCGCAGCGCCCACGGGCAGATGTCCAGCGCCGGGACGTCCAGGCGGCGCATCACCGCCTCGGCCACCACCGCCCCGCTGAGCAGCTGGTGCGCCCGCCCCGGACTGACCCCCTCCAGCTCGGCCAGCTGGGCCGGCGGGATGTGCCGGATGAAGCCGAGCACCTGCCGCAGCCCGGTGCGGGTGAGGCTGCGCCGGGCCCAGAGCCCGGCCCCGGACGGCGCCGCGCCGGCCAGCCGGGCCAGCATCCGGAAGGTCTTGGAGGTGGCGACGGGACGCTCCCAGCCCACCCCGGTCAGCTTCTCGACCACCGGGTCGAGCAGCCCGTCGACGTACTCCCGCAGCTCCTCCACGGCCTCGGCGGACGGCGGCGCCTGCCCGGCCGGGTCCACCCGCAGCCGCTCCCGGCTCAGCCGCCCGGCCCCCAGCGGCAGGGAGATCGCCACGTCCGGGTCCTCGTCGATGCCGGCCGCGAGCTCCAGCGAACCGCCGCCGATGTCCATCGCCAGCAGCCGCCCGGCGGACCAGCCGAACCACCGCCGGACCGCGAGGAAGGTCATCCGCGCCTCGTCCGCGCCGGAGAGCACCTCCAGCCGTACGCCGGTCTCGTCGCGGACCCGGGCCAGCACGTCGGCGGCGTTGGTGGCGTCGCGCACCGCGGAGGTGGCGAAGGCGAGCAGGTCGTCGGCGGCCAGCCCGGCGGCGGCGGTACGCGCCATGCCGACCGCCTTGACCAGGCTGTCGGCGCCCTCCTCGGTCAGCGCACCGTCCGGGCCGATCTGCTCGGCCAGCCGCAGCACCACCTTCTCGGAGTGCGCCGGCCAGGGGTGCGCCCCGTGGTGGGCGTCGACCACCAGGAGGTGGACCGTGTTGGAACCGACGTCGAGCACACCCAGTCGCATGCTGTCGACCCTAGGGCCAACACGTTTCCGCGGCTCGTCGGCCGGCCCCGGTCACTGAGCGTACGCTGGTCCGGGTGACGAGCCAGGTGGAAGTGCACGCACTGGTGGACGACCCGGACGACCCGCGCAGCCGCGAGGTGGAGCTGGACTTTCCCCGGGAGTGGATCGAGTTCGTCGACCCGGCCGACGAGCGGCACCTGGTCCGCGCCGACCTGACCTGGCTGCTCTCCCGCTGGACGTGCGTCTTCGGCAAGGGCTGCCACGGCATCATCGCCGGCCGGGCGGCCGACGGCTGCTGCTCGCACGGCGCGTTCTTCACCGACTCGGACGACGAGAAGCGGGTCCGGGCCGCGGTCAAGCGGCTCACCCCGCAGACCTGGCAGCACTTCCGCCGGGGCGTCAAGAACTGGACCGAGGACGACACGATCGACGGCAAGAGCCCGGCCCGGCGCACCGCCACCCGGGACACCGACGCCCCGTGCGTGTTCCTCAACGACGCCGACTTCCCGGGCGGTGGCGGGTGCGCCCTGCACGGTCAGGCGCTGCGCGACGGGGTGCACCCGCTGGAGTACAAGCCGGACGTCTGCTGGCAGCTGCCGATCCGCCGCGAGCAGGACTGGACCAAGCGGCCCGACAACACCAAGGTGCTGGTCTCCACGCTGACCGAGTTCGACCGGCGGGGCTGGGGCGCCGGTGGGCACGACCTCGACTGGTGGTGCACCTCGTCCACCGACGCGCACGTCGGCGCCGACCCGATGTACGTCTCGTACGGCCCGGAGCTGACCGCGCTGATCGGCGCGCCCGCGTACGCGAAGCTGGCGGAGCTGTGCGGGGCGCGGCTGCGCCAGGGTCAGGTCGCCCCGCACCCGGCCAGCGAGCGCTGACCGGGCGCCCGGCGGCCTACGGCTCGAACTTGTAGCCGAGGCCACGCACGGTGACGATGAACCGCGGCGCGGACGGCTCCGGCTCGACCTTCGAGCGCAGCCGCTTCACGTGCACGTCGAGGGTCTTGGTGTCGCCGACGTAGTCGGCACCCCAGACCCGGTCGATGAGCTGGCCCCGGGTGAGCACCCGCCCGGCGTTGCGCAGCAGCAGTTCGAGCAGCTCGAACTCCTTCAGCGGCAGCTGGACCGGGGCGCCGTCGACGGTCACCACGTGCCGTTCGATGTCCATCCGGACCGGGCCGGCGGCCAGCGTCGGGGCGCCCGACTCGGCCACCTCGGCGCTCTGCCGGCGCAGCACCGCCCGGATCCGCGCCACCAGTTCCCGGGGCGAGTACGGCTTGGTCACGTAGTCGTCGGCGCCGATCTCCAGCCCGACCACCTTGTCGATCTCACTGTCCCGGGCGGTGACCATGATGATCGGCACGTGCGAGCGCTGCCGCAGCTGCCGGCAGACCTCCGTCCCGGACATCTCGGGGAGCATCAGGTCGAGCAGGACGATGTCCGCGCCGGTCCGGTCGAACTCGGTGAGAGCGGAGGTACCCGTCGCGGCGACGGACACCTCGAAGCCCTCCTTGCGGAGCATGTACGACAGGGCGTCGGAGAACGACTCCTCGTCCTCGACCACCAGAACGCGGCTCAACGGTGCTTCCTCTCGTGCGGTCAGACCTGGCGGAGCTCGGCCGGGCCGGCCTCGATCCCAGCCGACGGCAGTATCGTCTCCAGGTCGGCCGGGGGGCTGGCCGGTAACCGGAGGGTGAACGTCGAGCCCCCTCCAAGAGTGCTCGCCACCTCCACCCGACCGCCATGGTTGCTGGCGATGTGTTTGACGATGGCCAGGCCCAGGCCGGTGCCACCGGTGAGGCGGGAGCGGGCCTGGTCGGCCCGGTAGAACCGTTCGAAGATCCGGTCCACGTCGTTGGGGGCGATGCCGATGCCCTGGTCGGTGACGGCGATCTCGACGTGTTCGTCGGTGGCGCGGGTGGCGACCCGGACGGTGGTGTCCTCGCCCGAGTAGTTGATGGCGTTCTCCACCAGGTTGGCCACCGCGGTGGCGATCTGGGCGTCGCTGCCGTACACGGTCAGCCCCTTTTCGCCCTCCGTGACCACCTGGATCTGCCGGGCGGCGGCGGCGGTACGGGTCCGGTCGATCACCTCGGCGAGCACCCAGTCCACCGCGACCGGCTCCGGGGCGGGCTGCGGCTCAGCGCCCTGCAGCCGGGTCAGCTCCAGCAGTTCCTGCACCAGCCGGCCCAGCCGGGTCGACTCGTGCTGGATCCGCTCGGCGAAGCGGCGGGCCGCGACCAGGTCCTCGGAGAGGTCCGGCGCGACCGCCCCGGCGGGCTCGGTGGCGTCGAGCAGCGCCTCGGCGAGCAGTTGCAGGGCCCCGATGGGGGTCTTCAGCTCGTGGCTGACGTTGGCGACGAAGTCCCGCCGGACCCGGGCCAGCCGGTGCGACTCGGTGACGTCGGCCGCCTCGACCGAGATGTAGCCGGCGCCGAGGCCCATCGCCCGCAGGTGCACCCCGAGCGGGTTCACCCCGGCGTTGTCGCGGCCCCGCGGCAGGTCCAGCTCGATCTCGCGCCGCACGCCGGTGCGGCGCACCTGGCCGGCGAGGGTACGGATCAGCGGGTGGGCGGCGATGGAGCCGGGCGTGGCGCCGGTGCGGAGCAGGCCCATCGCCCGGGCGGCCGGGTTGACCAGCACCGGCACGTCGTCCGGATCGAGCACGACCACCCCGGCGCGCAGCGAGTCGATGGCCCGGCGGCCGAGCCCGGAGAGGCCGCCCTGCTGGTCGTCGGGAATCGCGAGCCTCCCTGAGCTCCAGCGGGAGCCACCGCTCCCGGACGACGCCGCCCGGCGCCGCCACTCGTGGAGGGGGCGGGCCAGCAGCAGGCCGGCGACCAGGCCGGTCGCCAGCGCCACGGCCACCACGGCCGCCACCACCCATTCCACCCGGCGATCGTAGGGTCATTGTTAACCTAGCTATCGCCCATAACGGGACGAATCATCCTCACTTCGGCAGAAGTTCACTCGCGGGTCCCGCGTCGTTCACCGGAGTTCACCTCGGGTCCGCTCCCCCCGCCTACGGTTGGCGCGCACCTGCTCGACCCGTACGCCGATCGCCCCACCACGGGCCCGGCGGCACCGACCCCAGGAAGTGACGATGCGCGACGAGTTCCGGGCCGACCTGCAGATTGTCAGCCAGCTGCTGGTGGACATGGCGGAAGGGGTGCGCGCCGCGATGCGCCAGGCCACCCGAGGCCTGCTCACCGCCGACCGCGAGGCGTCGGAGGCCGTGATCGCGCGGGACGCCGAGATCGACGCCCTCTACCAGCACGTCGAGGAGCGGGTCTGCGACCTGCTCGCCCGGCAGGCGCCGGTTGCCTCCGACCTGCGTGCCATGATCACCGCGCTGCACGTCGCGGCGGACCTGGAGCGGATGGGCGACCTGGCCGACCACGTGGCCAAGACCGCGCTGCGCCGGCACCCGTCGCCGGCCGTGCCGGCCGAGCTGCGGCCGGTCTTCACCGACATGGCGGGCATCGCCGACCGGATGGCGGAGAAGATCGGCACGGTGCTGGCCAAGCCCGACGCCGACCTCGCCGCCGAACTGGACCGCGACGACGACGCCATGGACGACCTGCACAAGAGTCTGTTCAACGTGCTGCTCGGCGACGACTGGCCGTACGGGGTGGAGACGGCGATCGACGCCACCCTGCTCGGCCGCTTCTACGAGCGCTTCGCCGACCACGCGGTCAACGCCGGCGAGCACGTGGTCTACCTGATCACCGGGCAGACCACCCCCTCGGGGAGCTGACCCGGCGACGACGAAGGCCCCCGGTCCGTGCGGACCGGGGGCCTTTTCGCGGTACGTCAGCGGCCCTGGTTGGCCACCGCGGCGGCGGCCTCCTTGGCGGCGGCCGGGTCGAGGTAGGTGCCGCCCAGGGTGTGCGGGCGCAGCTGAGCGTCGAGGTCGTAGCGCAGCGGGATGCCGGTGGGGATGTTCAGCTTGGCGATCGCCTCGTCGCTGATCTGGTCGAGGTGCTTGACCAGGGCGCGCAGCGAGTTGCCGTGCGCGGCCACCAGCACCGTACGGCCGGCCAGGATGTCCGGCACGATCGAGTCGTACCAGTACGGCAGCATCCGCTCGACGACGTCCTTGAGGCACTCGGTGCGCGGCATCAGCTCGGTCGGCAGCAGCGCGTAGCGCGGGTCGCCCACCTGCGAGAACTCGTCGTCGTCCGCGATCGGCGGCGGCGGGGTGTCGTACGACCGGCGCCAGAGCATGAACTGCTCCTCGCCGTACTCCTCCAGGGTCTGCTTCTTGTTCTTGCCCTGCAGGGCGCCGTAGTGCCGCTCGTTGAGCCGCCACGACCGGCGCACCGCGATCCAGTGCCGGTCGGCGGCGTTGAGCGCCAGCTCGGCGGTGCGGATCGCGCGGCGCATCACGCTGGTGTGCACCACGTCCGGCAGCAGGCCGTGCTCGCGCATCAGCACGCCGCCGCGCCGCGCCTCGTTCTCGCCCTTCTCGGTCAGGTCGACGTCCACCCAGCCGGTGAAGAGGTTCTTGGCGTTCCAGTCGCTCTCGCCGTGCCGCAACAGGACCAGCGTCCCGACGGTGGGCCCCTCGCTCGCAGTCATGCCGATCATCCTGCCGCAACCCGCCGAGGGACACACAGGCAGTGGTCGTGACGACCACCACGTGGAAAAACCGGTGACCGGAATTCCGGGCCGGCACTAGGTTGTAAGGCGCTTGGAACGGGGCGGTCATTACCTGAGCGGGGGCGCGGGCGTGCGGACGGTGCGGAGTTGGTTCCGGGACACCACCGGAGGGCTGCCGAGGGCCTTCTGGTACCTCTGGACCGGCACCCTGATCAACCGGGTCGGCTCCTTCGTCCTGATCTTCCTGGCCATCTACCTCACCCAGGAGCGCGGGTTCTCGAACGCCCAGGCCGGCCTGGTGCTCGGCCTCTGGGGCGTCGGCGGCGCGGTCGGCACCACCGTCGGCGGGACACTCGCCGACCGCTGGGGCCGCCGGCCCACCCTGCTCACCGCGCATCTCGGCGCGGCCACCATGATGCTGGCGCTCGGCTTCGCCCGCGAGCTGCCCGCGGTGGCGGCGGGCGCGCTGCTGCTCGGCATGTTCGCCGAGGCGGCCCGCCCCGCGTTCGGCGCGATGATGGTCGACGTGGTGCCGGAGAAGGACCGGCTGCGGGCCTTCTCGCTGAACTACTGGGCGATCAACCTCGGCTTCGCCTGCGCCGCGGTGCTCGCCGGGTTCGCCGCCCAGGCCGGATACCTGCTGCTCTTCGTGGTCGACGCGGTCACCACCGTGGTCACCGCGCTGATCGTCTTCACCCGGGTGAAGGAGACCCGCCGGGCCACGGCCGCCCCCGCCCGCCCCGGTGACGCCGCTCCGGCCGGCGCGCTGCGCACGATCCTGACCGACCGGGTCTTCCTGGGCTTCGTGGTGCTGAACCTGTTCGGCGCGCTGGTCTTCCTCCAGCACATCTCGATGCTGCCGATCGCGATGGGCGACTCCGGCCTCAGCCCCGCCACCTACGGCTCGGTGATCGCGCTCAACGGCGTACTGATCGTCGTCGGGCAGCTCTTCGTGCCCCGGCTGATCTCCGGCCGCAGCCGCTCGCACGTGCTCGCCCTGGCGTCGCTGGTGATGGGCGCCGGCTTCGGCCTCACCGCGTTCGCCGACGCCGCCTGGTTCTACGGCCTCACGGTGCTGATCTGGACCCTCGGCGAGATGCTCAACTCGCCGTCCAACGCCACCCTCATCGCCGAACTCTCACCGGACCGGCTGCGCGGCCGCTACCAGGGCGTCTTCTCGCTCTCCTGGCAGATCGCCGGGGCGGCGGCGCCGATCCTCGGCGGCCTGGTCCGGGAGCGGGCCGGCAACACCGAACTCTGGCTCGGCTGCGCCGCCATCGGCGCCCTGATGGCGGTGGCCCACCTGATCTCCGGGCCGGCCCGGGAGCGGCGGGCCGCCCAGCTCCGTCCGGCGGCGCAGCCGGTCACGCCGGTCACCGCCGTCTCGCAGCCGGTCCCCGAGCCGGCCGAGGCCGCCGCCACCGCCCCGGCCGAGCCCGTCCCGGCCCGCACCCCTTCCTGAGTACGCCGACCGAGCCGATCGGAGCCGGAGCCTGAGCCGTCGGCGACATCAGCTCGACAGGACCTCCGGTCCGTCCGGCGTCGGGCCCGCTGCGCGGTGACCCGGAGCGTCGGCGGGCGCTCCGGACCGGTGATCACCGACACGGTGGCGCGGCCACGCGGGGCTGCATACGGTCAGGACGTTATCGGTTAACAAAGTTTCTGGAGGACGGGTGCGCGGGCTGCGGCGCTGGTGGGACGGAACTGCCGGGGGCCTGCCCGCCACCTTCTGGTACCTCTGGGCGGGCCTGCTGGTCAACCGGGCCGGCGCCTTCGCGGTGCTCTTCCTGTCGCTCTACCTCACCGTGGCGCGGGGAGCCAGCGAGTCACTGGCCGGTGCGGTGGTCGGCGCCTACGGGGCCGGCGGGGCGGTCGGAGTGCTGCTCGGCGGGGTGCTGGCGGACCGCTGGGGCCGCCGCGCCACGCTGCTGGCCGCGCACCTGGTGGCGGCGGGGCTGATGGCGGGGCTGGCGTTCAGCCGGCACCTCGCGGTGATCGCGGCGCTGGCCGCGCTGGTCGGGGTCGCCCACTCGATGCCCAGCCCGGCCTTCGTCGCGGCGATCGTGGACGTGGTTCCGGAGCACCGCCGCTCACGCGCGTTCAACCTCCAGTTCTGGGCGTTCAACCTCGGCATGGCGGTGGCCTCGCTGCTGGCCGGGCTGCTGGCCGAGGCGAGCTTCCTCGCGCTCTTCCTGGTCGACGCCGCCGCCACCCTGGCCGCCGCCGCGCTGATCGCCTGGAAGGTCCCCGAGACGCTGCCCCGCCGCCGCTCGGAGCGGGCCGGGAGCCACCCGGAGCAGGCCCGGGGCGGGCCGGTCACCGGCGACGCGGCGGCGGACCGGGCCGGGCGGGTCCGCCCGCCGGGGCTGCACACCGCGCTGACCGACCGGACCTTCCTGGTCTTCGTCGGGCTCACCTTCGTGCTGGCCGTGCTCACCATGCAGATCTCGACGATCATGCCGCTGGCCATGCGCGCGGACGGGCTCAGCCCCTCGGCGTACGGGATGGTGGTGGCGCTGGGCGGTGCGCTGATCGTGGTGGGGCAGCTCTTCGTACCCGGATTGATCGACCGGCGGCGCGCGCACCGCGTGCTGGCCCTCTCCACCGGGTTGCTGGCGGTGGGCTTCGGGGTGCTGGCCCTGGCCGACCAGCTCTGGGTCTACCTGGCCGCCGCGGTGGTCTGGACGGTCGGCTCGATGCTGGCCGCGCCGCCGAACGCGCAGATCAACGCCGACCTGGCCCCACCCGAACTGCGGGCGCGCTACCAGTCGGTGTTCTACCTGACCTTCCCGGCGGCGTCCTTCGTCGCGCCGACGCTCGGCGGGGTGAGCCTGCAGTACCTCGGGGAGCGGCACTGGCTGGTGGTGGCGGCCCTGGGGTTGCTCGCCGCGGGTGGGCACCTGCTGGCCGGACCGAGCCGGGAACGCCGGGTGGCGGCACGGCGGGTCGCCGAACCGGCGGCCGCTGCGCAGCCGGTGGGCTGACGCGACGACGGCAGAACGCCCACCGCGACCGTGGTCGTGGTGGGCGCTCTCCGCTTGCCCGGCGGCGGCGGGCGACACTCACCCCCGTAAGCGTCGCCCGCTCGCGCCGCCGGTTCCACGGGTGGCACCGTCCCCCAACGATGTGCTCCACCCGTTTCTTGCGCCTCGCTCGTGCTCGGATCTGATCGATCCGCCGCTCCCCCGAACGGTTCCGAGCGTGGCGCGGTGCAATAAAGTTAGTTCGCCCGGATTCCGGATTCAACCCGGATCGCTGTCTCGCCGGTCACAGCGCCGGTGTCCCCTCCGGCACTCCTGCGGGACTCCTGACTGGTCAACACGGCGTACCCGGCGCCGATTCCCGTAAACACCTCACGCGTCCTCCCGATCGGGGGACTCCGTCCGGAAGAAGTTGCTCGGCCGGCCGTCGCGCAACTGCTCCTGGTAGATGAGGTTCAGCCGTCGTGCGTCGAACGTCCGGAACCAGTCGTCCCAGCTGATCACCTGAACCCGGCTGCTCTCCCGGTAGCCCGGGATCTCGAAGGTCAGCACGCCGGGCCGGCCCTCCCGCTCGGTGCCGGCGATGGTCGCCGGCTGGGCGCCACGGGCCCGGGCCCAGTTCTGGATCACCTCGTGGTTGCTGGTGACCAGGCTGCGGCCGGGGCGCTCGGGGCGGTCCGCCGGCGAGGAGATCACCTGCGACGACCGTACCGACCGTGAGCTGGATCGGCCGGTACGCACGCCGGTCGAGAGGGCGGCGGCCGGGCCGGTGACGGCCGGACCGGTGCCTGCCGCCTTCGCCGGCGTCGCCTTGGCGCGGGCGCCCGCCTTCGCGGGGGTGGCCTTCGCGCGAGTCCCGGCCTTCGCCGGTGCGGCCTTCGCCCGACCGCCGGCCTTCGCCGGCGTCGCCTTCGCCCTAGCGCCGGCCCTCGCCGGCGTGGCCTTGGCCCGGGCACCCGCCTTCGCCGGTGCGGCCTTCGCCCTGGCGCCGGCCTTCGCGGGCGTCGCCTTCGCCCTAGCGCCGGCCTTCGCCGGTGCGGCCTTCGCGCGAGCGCCGGCCTTCGCGGGCGCGGCCTTGGCCCGGGACGCCTTCGCCGGCGCCGCCTTCGCCCGGCTGGTCGTCGCCCGGGCGGTGGTGGTCTTCCGGGCGGCGGCCGGGGCCGCCTTGCGGGCGGGAGCCGCCTTGCGAGCCGGGGCCGGTGCAGCCTTCGCCCGCCCGGCCGTGGTCTTCCGGGCCCCCGCGGCCTTCTTGGTGGCGGCCTTCGTGGCGCCGGCCTTCTTGGCGGGCGCCCGGCCGGCCGGTCCGGTGCTGCGCCGCGCCGCGCCGCCGGCCCGGCCCTCGGACCGCAGGCTCTGCGCGAGCGTCTTCACCAACTCGGGCTTGCGCAGCGCGGAGATGCCGGAGACACCGCGACGCCGCAGCTGCCCCCGGATGTCGTCGACCCGCATCCGCGAGATCTCCGACTCCGAGACGCCAGGGGTGTTCGGCGTCTGGTTGCCCGCCTGCCGTTTGGTCCTGGTCGCAGTTCCGCCGCGACCTGAGCTGTTCCGCTGAGCCATCGCACGCTCCTCGACAGTCCGTCTCGGCCTGCGGCGGGTCCCGTTTCGCCGCACCGCAGCGGTGCGGCATACCCGTCAGGACCGGTCCGAACCTCCAGCGGACGGCTCGAAGAGGTGCGCGAAGGCGGCGAGGTTGGCGGTGGACTCGCCCCGCTTGACCCGCCACTCCCACTCCCGGCGGATCGAGCTGCCGAAGCCGATCTCCAGCATCGTGTCGAAGGACTCGTCGGCGTACGTCAGCACGGCGCCGAGCAGCCGGTCCAGCTCGTCGGCGTCGACCCCGGCCGGGTTGACCCGACCGGTGAGGTAGACGTCGCCCACCGCGTCGATGGAGAACGAGACGCCGTACATCCGGGCGTTGCGCTGCAACAGCCAGGCCCACAGCTCCTCGCGCCGCTCGTCGGGCTGGCGCATCACGAACGCCTCGACCCGCAGCGCGTGCTCGCCGACGATCAGGTTGCAGATCGTCTTGAGCTTGTGCGTGCCGGGCAAGGTGATCGCGTAGGAGCCCTCGCCGGTCGGCTCGCAGTCCAGCTCGCGCTCGGCGCAGACGGACTCGATCAGGGCGGCCAGGTCGCTCTTCGCGCTCATCGCACCCACTCTACGGGCGGCCGCCTGGGCGCACCGGACGGCGCACAGTGGCCCGGGTCACCAGGAACAGGACATCGCCGCGTCCCCGGCGAGCTGGGCGGCCAGCCGGCTCCGGTGCTCGGCGATCGCCTCCCCGTAGACGGCGAGCAGGCCCGAGACGGTGCGCTGCCAGGAGAAGTTGCGCGCGTGCCGGGCGGCGCCGCCGGCCAGCTCGGCCCGCAGCGCCGGGTCGGGCAGCAGCCGGGCGAGCGTACGGGCCCAGTCGGCCGGATCGTGGCCGTCGACGAGCACCCCGCTGACCCCGTCGCGGACGGCGGTCACCAGGCCACCCACGGCGGCCGCCACCACCGGCGTACCGCAGGCCTGGGCCTCCAGGGCGACCAGGCCGAACGACTCGTTGTACGACGGCACCGCGACCAGGTCGGCGGCTCGGTACAGGGCCGGCAGGTCGTCGCCGGTCTGCGGGGGCAGGAAGCGCACCCGGTCAGCGACACCGAGCGAACCGGCCAGCTCCATCAGCGAGGTGGGACGGTCGAGCCCGCTACCGCTCGGGCCGCCACAGATCACCACGGTCAGCTGCTCGGCCAGGGCCGGGTCGCACTCGCGCAGCGCGGCGGCCGCGCGGACCAGCACGTCCGGCGCCTTCAGCGGCTGGATCCGGCCGACGAACGCCACCACGTACCCGTCGGTGGGCAGCCCCAGCCGGCGGCGGGCGGCGCGGGCGGCCGCGAGGCGGTCGCCGGGGGCGGGACGGAAGCGGTCCAGGTCCACGCCGGGCTCGACCACGGCGACCCGGGCCGGGTCGGCGTCGTAGCGGCCGATCAGGTCGGCCGCCTCGACCCGGGTGTTGGCCACCAGCCGGTCGGCCTCGGCGACCACCTGCTCCTCGCCGATCACCCGGGCCTTCGGCTCCGGGCGATCACCGGCGGCGAGCTGGGCGTTCTTCACCTTGGCGAGGGTGTGCGCGGTGTGTACCAGGGGCACGCCCCAGCGCTCCTTCGCCAGCCAGCCGACCTGGCCGGAGAGCCAGTAGTGCGAGTGGATCAGGTCGTAGTGGCCGGGCGGGCGGGCCGCCTCGGCACGCAGCACGCCGGCGGTGAACGCGCAGAGCTGCCCGGGCAGCTCCTCCTTGGTCAGCCCTTCCAGCGGGCCGGAGGTGATGTGCCGGACGTGCACACCGGGCGCCATCTCGACCACCGGGGGCAGGTCGCCGGAGGTGGCCCGGGTGAAGATCTCCACCTCGACGTCGGCCTCGGCGAGCCGCCGGGCGACCTCCAGGATGTAGACGTTCATCCCGCCGGCGTCACCGGTGCCGGGCTGGTGCAGCGGTGAGGTGTGGACCGACAGGGTGGCGATCCGCCGGGGGCGGGGCCACGGGCGGGCACCTCGCTGACGACCGACGCCGGTGTGCAACTCCGCCACGTCCGCTCCCTCTGCCACGGTGTATGCCGTCCCGCACGACCGGCGCTTCTCGGTCAACTCGCGCGCCGGGTGTCATCTTCCCCATCGGGACCCGGAAATGCGCCCGCGCTCCGCCCCGGGGTGACCCACCTCATCGACCGCCCCGCCACGAACGGCCGGCGCAGCGGGAGGACAATGCCCGGATGACCTCCGTCGCGATCGTCACCGGGGCGTCCAGCGGGATCGGCGCGGCCACCGCCCGCCGGTTGGCCGCCGAGGGCTTCCACGTACTGGCCGCCGCCCGGCGTACCGACCGGCTGGCCGAGCTGGTTGCGCAGATCGAGGCGGCCGGCGGCACCGCCACCGCGGTGGCCTGCGACGTCACCTCGGACGAGTCGGTGGCCGGGCTGGCCGCCGCGGCCCAGGCCGCACCCGGGCCGGTCACCCTGCTGGTGAACAACGCCGGTGGCGCGCGCGGGCTGGACCCGGTGGAGTCCGGCGCGATCGGCGACTGGCAGTGGATGTACGACGTCAACGTGCTCGGCACGCTCCGGGTCACCCAGGCGCTGCTGCCGACGCTGGAGGCGTCCGGCGCCGGCACCATCGTGATCGTCTCCTCCACCGCCGGCTTCACCGTCTACGAGGGCGGTGGCGGCTACACCGCGGCCAAGCACGCGCAGACCGCGATCGCCGGGACGCTGCGGCTGGAGCTGTGCGGCAGGCCGGTGCGGGTGATCGAGATCGACCCGGGCATGGTGCGGACCGACGAGTTCGGGCTGGTCCGCTTCGGCGGGGACGCCGACAAGGCCGCCGCCACGTACGCGGGGGTGCCCGAGCCGCTGGTCGCCGAGGACGTGGCCGACTGCATCGCCTGGTGCGCCACCCGCCCGCACCACGTCAACGTGGACCGGCTGGTGGTCCGCCCGCTGGCCCAGGCCGCCCAGCACAAGGTGCACCGGGTCGGGCAGTGAGCCGGGCCGGTCGCGGGTGAGGGCCGGGCAGGGGCGCCCCCAGGGCGTGGTGACCCGGGGGACCACCAACCCCAACCGGCTGCGGCGGGTGGACAACTGGATCGTGGCCACCTGCGGCGACCGGCTCCGCGCCGCCGCCGACCCGCTGGTGGTGGACCTCGGCTACGGCGCGACCCCGGTCACCGCCGTGGAGCTGCGCGCCCGGCTGGCCGCCGGGGTCCGCGCCGACGTGCGGGTGGTCGGGCTGGAGATCGATCCGGTACGGGTGGCCGCCGCCGCGCCCGCCGCCGACCCGCCCGGGCTGACCTTCGCCCGGGGCGGCTTCGAACTGGCCGGGCTGCGTCCGGTCCTGGTCCGCGCGTTCAACGTCCTGCGCCAGTACGACGAGAGCGAGGTCGCCGCCGCGTGGCGTACGGTCACCGACCGGCTCGCCCCCGGCGGGGCGCTGGTCGAGGGGACCTGCGACGAGCTGGGCCGGCTGGGCGGCTGGGTGCTGGTCGACGCGGACGGCCCCCGCACGCTGACCCTGGCGGCCCGCCTGGCGACCCTGGAGAGCCCCGCCCAGCTGGCCGAACGGCTGCCCAAGGCGCTGATCCATCGCAACGTCCCCGGCGAGCGGGTGCACGAGCTGATCCGCGCCCTGGACGACGCCTGGCAGGCCGCCGCCGGCTACGCCCCGTTCGGCCCCCGCCAACGCTGGCTCCGCGCCGTCAGCGCCCTCAAGGAGTCCGGCTGGCCCGTCCTCGACCGCCCACCCCGCTGGCGCCACGGCGAACTAACCCTCCCCTGGCCCGCCATCGCCCCCACCTGACCCCACCCCGCGCCCGCCCACCCCAGGCCGGCACCTCGGTGATCAAGAAGTTTTGGTCAGAATCCGGCCCCGCTCCGACGCAAACTTCTTGATCAACGCGGGGTGCGGTCCGCCCGCCCCGGTGATCATGAGGTTGACGGCGATGTCGATCTCCTTGGGTGCCGTTAACTTCATGATCACCGCGGAGGGTCCGGTCCGGAGGGCGGGTGCGGGGGG
>NZ_JBPQTL010000072.1:0-28735 GCF_051386295.1 Micromonospora sp. URMC 105
GGCCGGGGGCCGGGGGCTTGGGGGCGAGGTCTGCCGTCGTCAAGCGGCCGGGAGCTGGGTCGGCCGGGAAGCTTTCCAGGCCGGAGCGGGTCGAAGAGCAGAAGCGGCCGGGAGCTGGGTCGACCGGGAACCTGATCAGGCGGAGCGGGTCGAAGAGCAGATGCGGCTGCTGGAACGCCAGTACGCCCATCGCCGCCGACGAGGTTGCCCGGACGGTGCGGGTGCCCGCCCTGATTCATCCGCGACATCAGTTCCCTAGCGTCTGGTGAGGTGACCGCTCCGGGCGCACGTCGACCCGGCAACGGCGTCACCGGCGAGCAGGGGGACGGCCGGACCGGGCGGAGGCTCGACCGGTGGCCCGACCGGTGGCCCGACCGGCAGCGCGAGGTCCGACCGCGACGCGACGGTCCTCGCGGATCGGGCGCGGAGCCGACGGGGGAGACGGCGCTGGGTGTCGGTTTTCCTACCTCCGGGTGACGCCCGGGGTGGCCGGTTTGGCGACGGCGCGCACGCGGGCGTACACTTTCAGATCGGCGCACAGCGTCCACTCCGGCATGCCCACTACGCGCTTCGGTGGGAGTCGGAGCCGCGGCTGGCGCGGGCCTTTCGATCTTGATCGAGTGCCCGTGTAAGACGTTGTGGGCCGTCCGGAGTAACCGACGTCAGGACAGCGGAGGACATGCCGAAAAAAGACGGAGCCATCGAGATCGAGGGTCGGGTCATCGAGCCCCTGCCGAACGCTATGTTCCGGGTGGAGCTCGCGAACGGCCACAAGGTGCTGGCTCACATCAGCGGCAAGATGCGGCAGCACTACATCCGCATCCTGCCGGAGGACCGGGTCGTCGTCGAACTTTCGCCGTACGACCTGACCCGCGGGCGCATCGTCTACCGCTACAAGTAATCCTGACGACGGCCGGGACGTCCCCGTGTCCGTCTTCGACGTCCGGCGTCGCGCACCGTCGTGCCACCGGGCCAGATGGGAAGTAAGGCAACCGTGAAGGTCAAGCCGAGCGTCAAGAGGATCTGCAACAAGTGCCGGGTGATCCGCCGGCACGGCCGGGTCATGGTCATCTGCACCGACCCGCGCCACAAGCAGCGCCAGGGCTGAACCAGTCCCACCGGTCGTGACACGGCCGGTCGGATCGGTCCGGGCCGCAGATCCAGACAGCACATCACCAGCTCGTTCCAGCCACGAGCGGTACGCAGCGCGTACTCAATCGTGGTTGACCCCCGGTCGGAGGCCGGGGCCCGCTCGGGCACGACCGATCCCGGTCGCCGGCGCTGACAGTGCCGGAAGGACGGGACGGTCGGTAGCGGGGTGGGACGGGTCCAGACCTCCGCACAACATCACGAGGAGTACGCCCGCACATGGCACGTCTAGTCGGCGTGGACCTCCCCCGCGAGAAGCGGATGGAGATCGCGCTCACCTACATCTTCGGGGTCGGCCGTACCCGCGCCCTGGAGACGCTCAGCGCGACCGGCATCTCACCGGACAAGCGCGTTCGGGACCTCACCGATGAGGAGCTCGTGCAGCTCCGTAATCACATCGAGGGCAACTACAAGGTTGAAGGCGACCTGCGCCGCGAGGTCGCCGCTGACATCCGCCGCAAGGTCGAGATCGGCTGCTACGCCGGCATCCGGCACCGCCGGGGCCTCCCCGTGCGTGGCCAGCGGACCAAGACCAACGCGCGGACCCGCAAGGGCCCGAAGCGGACCGTCGCCGGCAAGAAGAAGCCCGGCAAGAAGTAACTAGGAGCGCACAGACTTATGCCACCGAAGGCTCGTGCCGGAGCCGCCGTCAAGAAGGTCCGGCGCAAGGAACGCAAGAACGTCGCCCACGGGCAGGCGCACATCAAGAGCACCTTCAACAACACCATCGTGTCCATCACGGACCCGACCGGTGCGGTCATCTCCTGGGCCTCCTCCGGCCAGGTGGGCTTCAAGGGCTCCCGCAAGTCGACCCCGTTCGCCGCGCAGCTCGCCGCCGAGGCCGCCGCGCGTCGGGCGATGGAGCACGGCATGCGCAAGGTCGACGTGTTCGTCAAGGGCCCCGGCTCCGGCCGGGAGACCGCCATCCGTTCGCTGCAGGCAGCCGGGCTCGAGGTCGGGCAGATCTCCGACGTCACCCCGCAGCCGCACAACGGTTGCCGTCCGCCGAAGCGTCGCCGGGTCTGAGAGGTTAGAGAGAGATGGCTCGTTACACCGGTGCTGACTGCCGCCGTTGCCGGCGGGAGAAGATGAAGCTGTTCCTCAAGGGCAGCAAGTGCGATGGCCCGAAGTGCCCGTTCGAGTCCCGGCCGTTCCCGCCCGGGCAGCACGGCCGCGGCCGCACCAAGGAGACGGAGTACCTGCTCCAGCTCCGTGAGAAGCAGAAGGCCCGTCGTGTCTACGGCGTGCTGGAGAAGCAGTTCCGCGGCTACTACGAAGAGGCCGTGAACAAGAAGGCCAAGACCGGCGAGGTCCTGCTGCAGATCCTCGAGTCGCGGCTGGACAACGTGGTCTACCGGGCCGGCTACGCCAGCTCCCGGGACCAGGCTCGTCAGCTGGTCAAGCACGGCCACTTCACCGTGAACGGCAAGAAGGTCGACATCCCGTCGTACCGCGTCAAGGAGCACGACATCATCGAGGTCCGGGGCAAGAGCAAGGAGCTCACCCCGTTCGTGGTGGCGCAGGCTCAGGCCGGTTCGCGGTCGGTTCCGGCGTGGCTTGAGGCCATCCCGAGCCAGATGAAGATCCTCGTGCACTCGCTCCCGGCCCGCCAGGTGATCGACACCCAGGTCCAGGAGCAGCTGATCGTCGAGCTCTACTCCAAGTAAGGGCTCGTTGCGGTGGCCCGCCCTCCGGGGCGGGCCACCGGAACAGTTTGTGTCGTGGGCGTCAAATAGCGGGCGTCCCGGAAGAGAAGAGAAAAGATGCTCATCAGCCAGCGACCCTCCCTCTCCGAGGAGTCGATCAACGAGACCCGGTCCCGGTTCACCATCGAGCCGCTGGAGCCCGGTTTCGGCTACACCCTGGGCAACTCGCTGCGTCGTACGCTGCTGTCGTCCATCCCGGGTGCGGCGGTCACCTCGATCAAGATCGACGGTGTGCTGCACGAGTTCACCACGATCCCCGGGGTCAAGGAGGACGTGGTCGAGCTCGTCATGAACATCAAGGAGCTGAACGTCAGCTCCGAGCACGACGAGCCGGTCAGCATGTACCTGCGCAAGCAGGGCCCGGGCGACGTGACCGCGGGTGACATTCAGCCCCCGGCCGGCGTCTCGGTGCACAACCCGGACCTGAAGCTCGCCACCCTCAACGGCAAGGGCCGGCTCGACATGGAGCTGACCGTCGAGCGGGGTCGTGGCTACGTCACGGCGGCGCAGAACAAGCAGTCCGGTGCCGAGATCGGCCGGATCCCGGTCGACTCGATCTACTCGCCGGTGCTCAAGGTGACGTACCGCGTCGAGGCGACCCGCGTCGAGCAGCGGACCGACTTCGACCGGCTGATCATCGACGTCGAGACCAAGCCGTCGATGGGCCCGCGTACCGCGCTGGCCTCCGCCGGTTCGACGCTGGTGGAGCTCTTCGGCCTGGCCCGGGAGCTGGACGAGACCGCCGAGGGCATCGACATCGGGCCGTCCCCGCAGGACGCCCAGCTGGCGGCGGACCTGGCCCTGCCGATCGAGGAGCTGGACCTGACCGTCCGCTCCTACAACTGCCTCAAGCGCGAGGGCATCAACTCCGTTGGTGAGCTCATCGGGCGCACCGAGGCCGACCTCCTCGACATCCGGAATTTCGGTCAGAAGTCGATCGACGAGGTCAAGATGAAGCTCGCCGGGATGGGTCTCGGGCTGAAGGACTCGGCTCCGAACTTCGACCCGGCGCACGTCGTGGACGCCTTCGGCGAGGCCGACTACGACACCGACGACTACCGCGAGACCGAGCAGCTCTAGTCCGCGCTGCCGCCACACCTGAGGAGCACCAAGCATGCCCACGCCCACCAAGGGCCCCCGCCTCGGCGGCAGCCCCGCGCACGAGCGGCTGATGCTGGCCAACCTGGCCACCGCGCTGTTCCAGCACGGCAAGATCCAGACCACCGAGACGAAGGCCCGGCGGCTGCGTCCGCTGGCCGAGCAGCTCATCACCAAGGCCAAGCGTGGCGACCTCGCCGCGCGCCGGCGGGTGCTGGGCGTCGTCAAGGACAAGGACGTGGTCTACGCCCTGTTCGACCAGATCGCGCCCCGGTACGCCAACCGCAACGGTGGCTACACCCGGATCGTGAAGACCGGTCCGCGCAAGGGTGACGCCGCTCCGATGGCGATCATCGAGCTGGTCGAGGAGCTTCAGGTCGCCGAGCCCAAGGCGAACAAGAAGACCGCCGCCCGCAAGGCCGCCCAGCAGGACAAGGTCGAGGCCCTGGCCCCGGCCGAGGAGACCCCCGAGTCGAACAACTCGGGCGACCAGGACGCGGAGGCGCCGGTCTCGGCGTCGGGTGACACCGCTGCGGCGCGCGAGGACAGCGACCTCGCCACCGAGGAGAACAACGAGCAGAACAAGGCCTGATCAAGGTCTTCGTCGGGCCCGGCACCCCTTGCGGGGGTGCCGGGCCCGATCCGTAACAGGAGGTACGAGGTGGACGAGCGGACCCGGCTGCGGCTGGACGTCTCCTACGACGGCACCGGTTTCTCCGGCTGGGCGGCCCAGCCGACCCGGCGCACCGTCGCCGGGGTGCTGACCGAGACCCTGGGCCTGGTCCTCGGCGCGGGCACGGCGACCGGGCTGACCGTCGCCGGCCGTACCGACGCCGGGGTGCACGCCACCGGTCAGGTCTGCCACCTCGACCTGCCCACCGCCGTGTGGCGGGAGCACGACGGCCGGTTGCTGCGCCGGCTGGCCCGGCTGCTCCCGACCGACGTGCGGGTCCGCGCGATGAGCGAGGTGCCCGCCGACTTCGACGCCCGCTTCTCGGCGACCTTCCGCCGCTACGAGTACCGGGTGACCGACGCCCCGTGGGGCGCCGAGCCGCTGCGCCGGCACGACACCCTCGCCTGGCCGAAGCCGCTGGACCTGGCCGCGCTGAACGCCGCCGCGGCCGGGCTGGTGGGGGAGCACGACTTCGCCGCGTACTGCCGGCGCAAGGAGAACGCCACCACGCTGCGCGAGGTGACCCGGCTGGACTGGCGGCGCGACCCGGACGGCATCCTCGTGGCCACCGTGCAGGCCGACGCGTTCTGCCAGGCGATGGTGCGCAGCCTGGTCGGGGCGATGCTGGTCGCCGGGGACGGCCGGCGGCCGGTCGCGTGGCCGGCGAGCCTGCTGAGCCGCCGGGAACGTTCCAGCGAGGTGACCGTCGCGGCGGCGCACGGGCTGACCCTGGTCGCGGTCGGCTACCCGGCGGACCCGGCCGAGTACGCCCGCCGCGCCGACCTCACCCGCCGGCTGCGGGTCGCCAGCGAGGCCTGACCCCCGGGGCTGCGCCCCCACCAGGTCGACGCCCGGGCTGCGTCGCGCCTCCGGGTCGACGCCCGAGCGCGGCAGCGCATCGAGGTGACGCCCGGGGGCCGGAGACGCGACGAGGCCCGGTCCGCAGGACTCGGACCGGGCCTCGCGTCGCTCGCCGTCGACCGGCGGGTTCAGTCGCCGGGCAGTTCGTCGGGATTCGCGTCCCCGCGCTGGGTGCCGGCGCCCTCGGTCGCCCGGGCGGTGGGCTGGACGGCCGTGCCGCCGGCGGCCCGGCGTTCGAGCACGCCCTTGTCGAGGTGCAGCTCGATCATGTCGTAGATGATGTCGCGGACCGCCGTGTCACCGCCCGGCACGGGCCCGCCGTCGGCCCGGACGACCAGGCAGTAGGCGATGTAGTGGCCGCGTACCTGCCAGCCGATCCTGGCCGCGGCGGTGCTGAGCGCCTCGGTGCCGTCGCCGGCGGCCAGGCCACGGAAGCGGCCCTGCCGCTCGTCGAGCAGCTGCCGGATCCGGTCCCGGACCCGCTGCGCGCTGGCCTTGTCGGTCAGGTTGAACAGGCCCGCGGTGACCAGGTGGTCGCCGTCGGGGGAGCGCAGCGTGCCCCGGACCACCTGGCTGCACCCGAGCCGGACCAGCAGATCGGCGATTTCGCCGGTGACGGCGACCGCACAGCTGCCGCTCGAGTGCGTCTTGAGCACGTCGTAGGCGGGGCGCCCGTCGGCCACCACCAGCTTCTTGCCCGCGAAGACCTCGCGGGCGGTCAGCGGCTGCTGGTCGGTGTCCCGGGAGTCGAGGTCGCCGGCGTCCGGCTCGGTGACCGGGGCGGCCGTGGTGGGCTGCGGGGCGGCGGCCGTGCGGTCGTCGTCCGGCGAGCGCTCCGCGAGCAGGGCCGCCGCACCGAGGCCGCAGAGTGCGAGCAGCACCAGCACCGCCGCGCCACCGACGATCACCTGCCAGAGCCGGCCGCCGCCGCGGCCGGAGTCGGACCGGCCGGCCTTGGGCGGGTCCAGCGGCTCGGCCGGGGCGTACTCGCGGGGGAGCGTGGGTGGCGGTGGAATCTGGACGGACGAGCGGACCGGGATCGGTTCGGCGGCCGGGAGGGCCGGCCGGGTGGTCCGCGGCAGCGACGGAGTGGGGAAGCGGGACGGAGACGGCCCGGCCGGGGCGGGCGGGCCGGGGGTGAACTCCGGCAGGTCCGACCCGGACCGCGGGTACTCCACGAAGGCGTCCTCATCGGACTCGTACCGATACACCATGTCGCCCAGAGTAGGATGCATTGCCCCTTTAGGGGGTAATAACGGCAAATTCTGGCGCGGGCGCGTCGGCGTCCCCGCCGAGGCGACCGCAACCGGGCTCCGTGGCGGTGGGACAATGCCGGACGTGACCGGCGACCACTACTTCAGCACCGAACCCACCGTTGCGGCACGTCCGCGGGAGGTCGAGTTCTCCGTCGCCGGGCGCGACTACACCCTGGCCTCCGCCAGCGGGGTCTTCTCCGCCGACCGGCTCGACCCCGGCACCGCCGTCCTGCTGCGCAAGGCGGAGCTGCCGGCCGCAACCGTCGGCGGTGACCTGCTCGACATCGGCTCCGGCTTCGGGCCGATCACCTGCGTGCTGGCCACCAGCGCTCCGGCCGCCACCGTCTGGGCGGTCGACGTCAACGCGCGGGCCCGCGCCCTCACCACCGAGAACGCCCGCCGGGTCGGCGCCGCCGACCGGGTCCGCGCGGTGGCGCCCGACGAGGTGCCGGCCGACGTCACCTTCGCCCAGATCTGGTCCAACCCGCCGATCCACATCGGCAAGGCGGAACTGCACGAGCTGCTGCGCCGCTGGCTGCCCCGGCTCGCCCCGGACGGCGTCGCCTGGCTGGTGGTGGCCCGCCACCTCGGCGGTGACTCGCTGCACCGCTGGCTGGTCGACGCCGGCTGGCAGGTCGAGCGGCACGCCAGCCAGAAGGGCTTCCGGGTGCTGCGGCTCACCCGGTAATCGAGTGTCGCCCGCCCCGTCCGCTCCGGCAGGATGCCGGCGTGGGATACGTGGACGTGGCAGGGGTCGGGCACATCCTGCCCGACGGCCGGGAACTCTTCGCCGACGTGTCGTTCCGGGTCGGTGAGGGTGCCAAGGTCGCCCTGGTCGGCCCGAACGGCGCGGGCAAGACGACGCTGTTGCGGATGGTCGCCGGCGACCTGCCGGTGCAGACCGGTGCCGTCGCCCGGGCCGGCGGTCTGGGCGTGATGCGGCAGTTCATCGGCATGATCGGGGACGAGACCACGCTCGCCGACCTGGCGCTCTCGCTCGCCCCGCCGGCGCTGCGGGACGCCGGCCGCCGGCTCGCCGAGACCGAGGCGGCCATGCGGACGGCCGAGCTGCGCGGCAAGTACAGCATCGCCGCCGGCAAGGCCCAGCTCGCGTACGCGGACGCGCTCGCCGCCTGGGGCGAGACCGGCGGGTACGACGCCGAGGTGCTCTTCGACACCGTCGCCACCATCGTGCTCGACCTGCCCTGGGACGCCGCCCGGGACCGTCCGGTGCGGACCCTCTCCGGCGGCCAGCAGAAACGCTTCGCCCTGGAGCTGCTGCTGCGGGGCACCGACGAGGTGCTGCTCCTCGACGAGCCGGACAACTTCCTCGACGTGCCCGGCAAACGCTGGCTGGAGGGGCGGCTGCGCGAGTCCGCCAAGTCGGTGCTCTACGTCTCGCACGACCGGGAGCTGCTGGCGCAGAGCGCCGACCGGGTGGTCGCCGTCGAGGGCGGCAGCGCCTGGGTGCACCCGGCGGGCTTCGCCAGCTGGCACGCCGCCCGGGTGGCCCGGCACGCCCGCCTCGACGAGCTGCGTAAACGCTGGGACGAGGAACACCAGAAGCTGCGCGAGCTGGTGCTGATGTACAAGCAGAAGGCCGCGTACAACGACGGGATGGCGTCGCGGTACCAGGCCGCGCAGACCCGGTTGCGCAAGTTCGAGGAGGCCGGGCCGCCGCCCGTACCCCCGAAGGACCAGGACATCCGGATGCGCCTGGCCGGCGGGCGGACCGGCAAGCGCGCGGTCGTCTGCGAGCAGCTGGAGCTCGACGGCCTCACCTACCCCTTCGACCTGGAGCTCTGGTACGGCGACCGGGTCGCCGTGCTCGGCGCCAACGGGACGGGCAAGTCGCACTTCCTGCGGCTGCTGGCCCGCGGCGGCACCGACCCCGACCCGGCCAACGGCCCGGTCGACGGCGCGGCCGCGCTGGCCCCGGTGGCCCACGACGGCACCGTCCGGCTCGGTGCGCGGGTCCGGCCCGGCCACTTCTCGCAGACCCACGACCGGCCCGAACTGGTGGAGAAGGCGCTGGTCGAGATCCTCTGGCGGGGCGACGAGCACCGGGCCGGGATGGACCGGCACGCCGCGATGGCGGCGCTGTCCCGGTACGAGCTGGCCGCGCAGGGCGACCAGCGCTTCGGCACCCTCTCCGGCGGGCAGCAGGCGCGGTTCCTGGTGCTGCTGCTGGAGCTGTCCGGGGCGACCCTGCTGCTCCTCGACGAACCGACGGACAACCTCGACCTCGCCTCCGCCGAGGCGCTGGAGGCCGGGCTGGCCGCGTTCTCCGGGACGGTGGTCGCGGTCACCCACGACCGCTGGTTCACCCGCTCGTTCGACCGGTTCGTGCTCTTCGGCGGCGACGGCGAGGTGGTGGAGACGCCGGAGCCGGTCTGGGACGTGCGCTGACCTGCCCCGCCCCCGGCCGGCGGCCGCCCGGGGGCGAGGCGGTCCCCCGCCCGGCGGTTCCCGGTCGGCATAGGGTGGATCTCGTGACTGAGATGACCTACCGCCGGCTGGGCGACTCCGGGCTCGTGGTGTCCGTGGTCGGCATCGGCTGCAACAACTTCGGCCGCAAGCTCGACCTCGACGGCACCCGGGCGGTGGTCGACGCCGCGCTCGACGCCGGGATCAACTTCTTCGACACCGCCGACATCTACGGCGAGCCGCAGGGCGGCTCCGAGGAACTGCTCGGCCAGGCGCTCAAGGGGCGCCGGGACGACGTCGTGGTGGCCACCAAGTTCGGCATGGACATGCACGGCATGAACGGCCCCGACCACGGCGCCCGGGGCGCCCGCCGCTACATCGCGCGGGCGGTGGAGGCGTCGCTGCGCCGGCTCGGCACCGACCACATCGACCTGTACCAGATGCACGAGCCCGACCCCGGCACCCCGATCGACGAGACCCTCGCCGCCCTGGACGACCTCGTCCGCGCCGGCAAGGTCCGCTACCTCGGCAACTCCAACTTCGCCGGTTGGCAGATCGCCGACGCTGACTGGGTCGCCTCCTCCAGCGGCCGGGCCCGCTTCATCTCCGCGCAGAACCACTACAGCCTGCTGGAACGCTCCGTCGAGGCCGAGGTCATTCCCGCCTGCGAGCGGTTCGGCCTCGGCATGCTGCCGTTCTTCCCGCTCGCCAACGGCCTGCTCACCGGCAAGTACAAGCGCAACGAGGTGCCGCCCGCGGGCAGCCGGCTCTCCGGCGGCGGCCGGTACGCCCAGCGCCTCGCCGCCGCGGACTGGGACCGGATCGAGGCGATCGAGGCGTACGCCGCCGAGCGCGGACTGTCCATGCTCCAGGTGGCGATCGGCGGGCTGGCCGCCCGCCCGGCGGTGACCTCGGTGATCGCGGGCGCCACCACGCCCGAGCAGGTACGGGCGAACGCCGAGGCCGGCACCTGGCAGCCCACCGACGGCGACCTGGACGCCCTCGACGCCATCCTCTGACCGTCGGCCGGCCGGCGGGCGGCCGCGGACCCACGAGCGGAACATCACGTACGTCACGGCGGGCGTTTGACAGCAATGGCGTTCCACCCGTGCCGCTAGCCCGCCCGCCTGCCGCCCCCTCGCGCCGCAGGTGTGCGGCGCGCGGCGCCGACGCGGCGGACGCCGTCCGCCGGTGACGGTGCCGGGCGAACGGTCAGGGGCGCGGGTGGTACGCCATGGATGTCACCGGGGACTATTGACGTGCGTGGTGTTCCACTCGTCCCGGCGTTCGCGGAGCGCGGCGGCGACCATGTCCACCGTCTGCGCCGGCCGGCGGAGGACGTCGTCGGCGGTGAAGCGGAGAACCAGCCACCCGGCGGCGCGTAACGCGTTGAGGCGGGCCACGTCCTGCCGGAAGTGCACGCGCTCCCGGTGGTGGTCGCCGTCGTACTCGACGGCAACCCGGAGCCCCGGCCAGGCCAGGTCGACCCGGCCGACGAAGCGGCCGCGGGCGTCGAGCACGTCGTGTTGCGCCGTGGCCGGCGGCAGCCCGGCGTCGAGCAGGAGCAGCCGGAGGCGAGTCTCCATCGGGGACTCGCTCAGCGGCTCCGCCAGCGCCAGGACCTGCCGCAGCAACGGGAGCCCGGGCCAGCGGGGGTGCGCGTCGGCGTACGCGCGCAGGGCCGGCAGCTTGACCACCCGGCGGTGCAGCAGCGCGTCGACGGCGATGGTCGCCTCCTCGCGGGACCCCTGCCGCCCCAGGTCGAAGGCGGTGCGCAGGGCCGTGGTGACCGGCAGGCCGCCGAAGCGGGTGCGGTCCGATCGCGGCAGCGCCGAGCGGGTGACCTGAACGCGGGCGTGGGTACGCAGCCGCGCTGTCCGAGGTAGCAGCACGGACACCGGAGCGTCCCGACGGAGCAGGTCGACGCCCCACAGGTAGGCCGCGCTGGGTCCTGCGATGGCCGCTTCCGGCGGCAGCAGCAGCGCCACCGCGTCGCACCACATCCGGTGGTCGTCCACGCGGTACCCCTCGCGGTGCACGTAGACGTCGGGCAGCAGCCGATGCCAGGCCGGGCCGCGCAGCATCGCCCAGGTGATCAGACCCTCCGCGACGGCCCGGCTGCCCCGGAACGGCAGGAACGCGAGGCGGCGCGGAATCCGGGGCGGCGAGGGCATCCGGACAGCATGGCGTGAGCGGCCGGTCACGCGCTGCCCGCACCGTCGAGTTGGGACGGTCCGTGGGAAAAGCCCACCCCCGCCCTTGGCGGATCGGCGGATCCGTCGTACGGTATGGCCGCAAGTGACCCACGGGAGCCCGGTGCACCGGGCTGAGAGGGGGGCTGAAGCCCCCGACCGTCGAACCTGATCCGGGTAATGCCGGCGCAGGGAGGAGTGTTGCCGTGCCGTCCCTGGGACGACTGCATCTGATCACCGACACCCGGCCGGGGCGCGATCCGCTCGCCGTGCTGCGCGCCGCGCTGCCGGTGGCCCGCGCCGAGCTGGTCGTACAGGTCCGGGTGGGCGACGACGCCACCGACCGGCAGGCGTACGACCTGGCCCGCCGGGCGGTCGCGCTCTGCACGCCGTACGGGGTGACGTGCCTGGTCAACGACCGGCTGCACGTGGCGCTCGCGGTCGGCGCCGCCGGCGGCCACGTGGGCGCGGACGACCTGCCGGTCGGGGCGGCCCGCCGGGTGCTCGGCCCGGCCGCCGTGCTCGGCGCCACCGCCCGGGAACCCGTCGCCGCCGCCGAGGCGGTCGCCGCCGGGGCCGGCTACCTGGGCGTGGGCCCCTGCCACGCCACCACCACCAAGGCCGGCCTGCCGGCACCGATCGGCCCCGACGGGGTACGCGCCGTCGCCGCGGCCGTCGACGTGCCGGTGATCGCGATCGGCGGGGTGACCGCCGCGTCGGTACCGGCGCTGCGGGCCGCCGGGGCGTACGGGGTGGCGGTGGTCGGGGCGCTGTCCGGGGCCGCCGATCCCGGGCGGGCGACGGCGGAACTGCTCGAGGCCCTGACGTGCTGACCCGACCGGACGTCGCCGTGGTGGGGGCGGGACCGGTCGGGCTGGCGATCGCCTGGCGCTGCGCCGCGCGCGGGCTGCGCGTCGTCGTGCACGATCCGGCCCCCGGCTCCGGGGCGTCCCACGTGGCCGCCGGGATGCTCTCGCCGGTCGCCGAGGCGTACTTCGGGGAGGAGGAGCTGACCGGGCTGCTAGCCGAGTCGGCGGCCCGCTGGCCGGGCTTCGCCGCCGAGCTGGCCGAGGCCGCCGGCACCGACTTCGGGTACCGCACCGACGGCACGCTGGTCGTCGGGTTGACCGCCGACGACCTGGCCGAGGCGCGGCGACTCTGGTCGTACCAGCAGGGGCTGGGACTGCCGATCACGCCGCTGCGCCCCTCGGAGCTGCGGGACCGCGAACCGGCGCTGGCCCCTCGGGTGCGCGGCGGCGCGGTCGCGCCGGGCGACCACCAGGTCGACCCACGGCGGCTGGTGGCTGCGCTGCGCACGGCGGCCGAGCGGGCCGGTGCCCGGCTGGTGCCCGGCGCGGTGGCCCGCCTCGCCGACGTCGACGCCCGGGTCACCGTGGTCGCCGCCGGCTGCGGCGCCGCCGCGCTCACCGGCCTGCCGGTCCGGCCGGTGAAGGGGCAGGTGCTCCGGCTGCGCGCGCCAGGTCGCGGCACGCCGGACTTCCGGCACGTGATCCGGGGGTACGCCGACGGCGAGTCGATCTACCTGGTGCCCCGCACCGACGGCGAGGTGGTCCTCGGGGCGACCGTCGAGGAGCGCGCCGACACCGAGGTGACCGCCGGTGCGGTGCTGCGGCTGCTCCACGCCGCCGTCGACCTGCTCCCCGACCTGGCCGAGTACGACCTCGTCGAGGCCGCCGCCGGGCTGCGCCCCGGCACGCCGGACAACGCGCCGATCCTCGGGCCGCTGCCCGACCGGCCCGGTGTGCTGGCCGCCACCGGCCATCACCGGCACGGCATCGTGCTGACCCCGGTCACCGCCGACCTGATCGCCGAACTGGTGGTCACCGGCGCGCCGGACCCGCTGCTCGCCCCGTTCGCCCCGGACCGGTTCACCGCCGCAGCCGAAGCCCGGCCGCTCGGCCGGGACCGGTCCACGCCTGCCATCGAGGAGGAGACGTGCAACTGATCGTCAACGGCGCCGGCCGTGACCTGCCCGGCGGGTCGACCGTGGCGGACCTGGTCCGCGCGGTCACCGAGCAGCGGCGCGGCCTCGCGGTCGCGGTCAACGGCGAGGTGGTGCCGCGCACCGGCTGGCCGGCGACGGTGCTGCGCGACGGCGACCGGGTCGAGGTGCTCAGCGCCGCCCAGGGCGGGTGAGCGGCGTGACGTTCACCATCGGCGGGGTCACCCTCGGATCCCGGCTCATCCTCGGCACCGGCGGCGCGGCCAACCTGCGTGTGCTGGAGCAGGCGGTCCGGGCGTCCGGCACCGAGCTGGTCACCGTGGCGCTGCGCCGCGTGGACACCGCCCCCGGCGCCGCCGGTGGACTGCTCGACGTGCTGGACCGGTGCGGGGTGCGGCTGCTGCCGAACACCGCCGGCTGCTACACCGCCGGCGAGGCGGTGAAGGTGGCCCACCTGGCCCGGGAGGCGTTCGACACCGACTGGGTGAAGCTCGAGGTGATCGGCGACGAGCGGACGCTGCTGCCCGACGGGGTGGAGCTGCTGCGCGCCGCCGAGGAACTGGTCGCCGACGGGTTCACCGTGCTGCCGTACACCTCCGACGACCCGATCCTGGCCCGCCGGCTGGCCGACGTCGGGTGTGCCGCGGTGATGCCGGCCGGCGCGCCGATCGGCTCCGGGCTGGGCGTGACCAACCCGCACCACATCCGGCTGATCCGGCAGAACGTCGACGTGCCGGTGATCCTCGACGCCGGCATCGGCACCGCCTCCGACGCGGCACTCGCCATGGAACTGGGCTGCGACGCGGTGCTGCTGGCCAGCGCGGTGACCCGGGCCGCCGACCCGGTGGCGATGGCCACCGCGATGCGGCACGCGGTGGAGGCGGGCCGGCTCGCGTACGGCGCCGGCCGGATCGCCCGCCGCTTCCACGCGCTCGCCTCCACCCCGGACGAGGGAAGGCCCGAGCTGTGACGGCGACCCGGGCGGGGCGGCTGACGGTCGACGGACCGCCCCGGGCGGTCGGCCTCGGCGGGTCGCCCACGGATGCGCGGCGAGCCGGCTCGGGGCGGCTCGCCGCGCCGGCCGCGCCTGCGGTGATGTCGAGCGCTGTGCCGCACGGCGCGGCGGTGCCCTCGGGGCTGGTGGTGCTCACCGATCGCTGGCAGGCCCGGCGGCCGCTGCCCGAGGTGGTGGCGGCGGCCGTGGCCGGGGGAGTGCGCTGGGTGGTACTGCGGGAGAAGGACCTGCCCCGCGACGACCGTGCCGCCCTCGCCGCCGCGCTGCGTCCGCTCCTCGCCGAGGTGGGCGGCAGCCTGATCGTGGCCGGCCCCGATCCCCTCGACGGCGACGCCGTCCACCTGCCCTCGGCCGGTCCCTACCCGCCGCCGGCCCTCGGCCTGGTCGGCCGCTCCTGCCACGACCGCTCGGAGCTCGCCCGGCTCAGCACAGAGGACTACGCCACCCTCTCGCCGGTCTTCCCCAGCCGGACCAAACCCGGGTACGGCCCACCGCTGCAGGCAGGCGGGCTCGCCGAGCTGATCCGGGTCAGCCCCGTGCCGATCCTCGCCCTCGGCGGCATCGACACCCCCGACCAGGTGCACGCCTGTGTCCAGGCGGGAGCCGTCGGCGTCGCCGTGCTCGGCGCCATCATGCGAGCCGACGACCCCGCCGAGGCAGCCGCCACCCTGACCGAGGCGTTCCGAGCCGCGGGAGGCGCCGCTGCCGCTACCAGCGCCGCCGCTACCGCCACCGCCACACCAGCCGTCTCGGCGCTCGCGCCCATCCCCGTGCCGCGAACTCGGCACGCCCGCGCGGAGGTCTCCGGCACGGGGCTGCGGCCGACCGTGCCCACGCAGGGATCAAGCCTGACCGCCCGGAGTGGGCACGGTCGGCCGCAGCCCCCCAGGCCGACATTGCCACCGACAGCGACCACCGGAGAAACACAGTGACTCCCACCACCGTCCTCACCATCGCCGGCTCGGACTCCGGTGCCGGTGCCGGCATCCAGGCCGACCTCAAGGTGTTCGCCGCCCTCGGCGCGTACGGCACCAGCGTGCTCACCGCCGTCACCGCGCAGAACACCCGGGGTGTGGACGCCGTCCTGCCGCTGCCCCCACGCACGGTCAGCGAGCAGCTCGACAGCGTGCTCGGCGACTTCCGCGTCCGGGCGGTGAAGACCGGGATGCTCGGCACCCCGGCGGTCGCCGACGCGGTGGCCGAGGCGGCGAAGGCGGGCCGGCTGCCGCACCTCGTCGTCGACCCGGTGCTGGTCGCCACCAGCGGACACCCGCTCGGCGTGGTGGAGGCGGTCGAGCGGCTGCTGCCGTACGCGGAGGTGGCGACGCCGAACTGCGCGGAGGCCGCCGCCCTCACCGGACGCCCGGTGACCACGGTGCAGGAGATGGCGGTCGCCGCCGAGGCGATCGCGGCCGGCGGCCCGGCGCACGTGGTGGTGACCGGCGGTGACGTGGATGCCGGCGGTGAGTCGGTCGACGTGCTCTGCGGCGGCGGGACGACCATGCTGCTGCGCGCGCCCCGGGTGCGGACCCGGCACACCCACGGCACCGGCTGCTCGTTCTCGGCGGCGATCGCCGTCCGGCTGGCGGCGGGCGACCCGGTGCCGGTCGCGGTCGCCGCCGCCAAGGAGTACGTCACCCGCGCGCTGACCGGCGGGCGGGACTGGGAACTGGGCGCGGGACGCGGCCCGCTGGACCACTTCGGCTGGTCCGGTTGACCATCAGGGAGGCTGTCATGCAGGCACGTCGCAAGGTCTACGTCGAGGGGTCACGACCGGACGTCCGGGTGCCGTTCGCCGAGGTGGAGCTGACCGGGGACAACCCCCCGCTGCGCCTCTACGACACCTCCGGCCCGGGCTCCGACCCGGAGGTGGGACTGCCGCCGCTGCGCGGGGAGTGGATCGCCGAACGCGGCGACGTGGCACCGGCGCGGGGCGCGGGCACGCCACTGGCCGGGACGGACGGCAAGCGGCCGACGCAGCTCGCGTACGCGCGGGCCGGGGTGGTCACGCCGGAGATGGAGTTCGTGGCGATTCGGGAGGGGGTGGCGCCCGAGTTCGTCCGGGACGAGATCGCCGCCGGGCGGGCGGTGCTGCCGCTCAACGTCAACCACCCCGAGTGCGAGCCGGCGATCATCGGCAAGGCGTTCCTGGTCAAGGTGAACGCCAACATCGGCACCTCGGCGGTCACCTCCTCGGTGGCCGAGGAGGTGGAGAAGCTGACCTGGGCGACCCGCTGGGGCGCGGACACCGTGATGGACCTGTCGACGGGCAAGCGGATCCACGAGACCCGCGAGGCGATCGTGCGCAACTCGCCGGTGCCGATCGGCACCGTGCCGATCTACCAGGCGCTGGAGAAGGTCGGCGGCGACCCGGTCAAGCTGAGCTGGGAGGTGTTCCGGGAGACCGTCGTCGAGCAGGCCGAGCAGGGCGTCGACTACATGACCGTGCACGCCGGGGTGCTGCTGCCGTACGTGCCGCTGGCCGTGGACCGGGTCACCGGGATCGTCTCCCGGGGCGGGTCGATCATGGCGGCCTGGTGCCTGGCGCACCACGAGGAGAATTTCCTCTACACCAACTTCCGGGAGCTGTGCGAGATCCTGGCCCGCTACGACGTCACGTTCTCCCTGGGCGACGGGCTGCGGCCGGGGTCGATCGCGGACGCCAACGACGAGGCCCAGTTCGCCGAGCTGCGTACCCTCGGCGAACTGACGAAGATCGCCTGGGAGTACGACGTGCAGGTGATGATCGAGGGTCCGGGCCACGTGCCGATGCACAAGATCAAGGAAAATGTGGACCTCCAGCAGGAGTGGTGCCACGAGGCGCCCTTCTACACGCTCGGCCCGCTGACCACGGACATCGCTCCCGCGTACGACCACATCACCTCGGCCATCGGCGCGGCGATGATCGGCATGTTCGGCACCGCCATGCTCTGCTACGTCACGCCGAAGGAGCACCTCGGGCTGCCGGACCGGGACGACGTGAAGGCGGGCGTGATCGCGTACAAGATCGCGGCGCACGCGGCCGACCTGGCCAAGGGCCACCCCGGCGCGCAGGCCTGGGACGACGCGCTCTCCAAGGCCCGGTTCGAGTTCCGCTGGGAGGATCAGTTCAACCTCTCGCTGGACCCGGAGACCGCCCGGTCGTACCACGACGCGACGCTGCCGGCCGAGCCGGCGAAGACCGCGCACTTCTGCTCGATGTGCGGGCCGAAATTCTGCTCCATGAAGATCACGCAGGAGTTGAAGGAGTACGCCGCGCGCGGCATGCAGGACAAGTCGGCGGAGTTCGTCTCCTCCGGCGGCCGGGTCTACCTCCCGCAGGCCTGAGGCGATCCGCGCCGGTCCGGCGACGACGGGCGATGTCACCCGCGTCGCCGGCCCGGACGGGCTCCTCGCTGCTCAGTCCCGGTGGTGGCGACCGCTGGAGCGCAGCGAGCGGCGGCCGCTCTCCGTCTCCGGCTCGTTGTCGGCCAGCGGCCGGCTCAGGCCGGCGACCCAGTCGACGTACTCCTCGTCCTGCGCGGCGAGCGGCTCCGCCTCGGGTGCCTCGGCCGGCGGCTCGGCGGCGCGCGCCTTGTTGCGGCGGAACAGCCCCCGCTTGGACCGGGACCTACCGGTCGCCGGCTCCGTCTCGACCCCCGGCGACGGATCGGCCGCGCGGGCCTCGACCGTCGGGTCGGGCGTCTCGGCGATGGGCAGGTCGCTCGCCCGGCTCGCCGTGCCCGGGGTGCCGGGTCCGGAGGTGTCCGCGTCCCAGCGGAAGGTGACCGGCTTCGGTGCCTCGGTCGGACCGTGGTCCGGGAAGGGCAGTTCGGCGCGGGGCGGGGCCGGCGCGGGGCGCGGCGCGGTGAACGCGTTCCAGCTCACCGCGCTGTTCAGGTCGGGCAGCTGGTGCCGGGGACGAGGCGCCGGCTCGCCGGCGGCGGACGGCGCGCGGCGCTGCCCGGCCCGGTCGAGCGCCGCCGGGTCGAGGCCAGCAACCGGTACAGGGCCGGCGGTCGGGACGGGGCCGGCGGTCGGGACGGGGCCGGTGGTCGCGACGGGGCCGGTGGTCGCGACGGGGCCGGCAACCGGGACGGGGTCGGCGGTCGGGACGGGCCCGGAACGGCCGGCGGGTGTCGAGGCGGGAGAGTCGGCCGGCTCGGGCACGGTGGTGGGGTCGGTGGCGGCTTGGGCCGCGCGCTTCGTCCGGCGGGCGGTGGGCGCACCGGCGGTGGCAGCGGCACCGGCGGCGGGGCCGGCGGTGGCGGCGATACCCGCGGCGGGACCGGCGGTACCCGGGGCGGGACCGGCGTCGCCGGTCGCAGTGGCGGCCGAGGCGGAATCAACCTCGCTGGCCGCTGAGGTGAGGCCGGCGGCCGGGGCGGAACCGGCGTCGGTGGTGACGCCGGAAGTGGGACCGGCGTCGGTCATGGCAGCGGAGGTGGCGCCGACACCGGTCGTGGCAGCGGCGACAGGCGCGGACGCAGTGGCGATGGGCGTGGCGACAGCGGCGATGGGCACCGCGGTGTCCGCCGGATCCTCGGAGCCGACGGGGCGGAGCTTGCGGGTCCGCTTCGGCCGGGGCCGCGGCGCGTCGCTCGTGCCGTCGGTCGGCTCGGCCGTCCCGGCAGGCTCGGCCGTCGGGGACGCCTCGACGCCGAACCCCTGCTCGACCGGGGCCGTCGGGCGCGGCAGCCCGACCGGTCCGGCGTCGACCGGCTCGGTCGACGGGGGCTCCTCCATCGACCCCACGCTGGCCGGCGCGTCGGACAGGTCTGCAGCTCGGGGACCGTCGAACGGGCTCTCCGCACGCGACTCGTCGGCCGCCCCGGCCGGCGGCTCGTCGGAAGAGATGACCCCGAGCGGGTCGGTCGTCCTTCCGGGCTCCGGGTCGCGGCGGCGGTCCCTCGGCTGAGGCGCGCTCGCCGGGAAGGCCTCCGTCGCGGGGCTCTCACCGGTCGGCAGGTCGTGAGACGGCTCGTCCGGCCGCCGGCTGGTGGCCTCGGGACGGCTCGCCGGCACCGGTCCGGTGGCCGGGGCGTCGACGGCGAAGTCGCCGTCCGGCCGGGTGGCGGAGGAGGCGGGCGCGGTGCTCGGGGTGCCGGGCGTGACCGGCCAGTCCCAGTGCGCCGGGGTCGGTTCGGCCGGCCGGCCCGGGGTCAGCTCCGCCCCGGTCGGCGTGCCGGTGCCCGGCGAGATGTCGGTGCCCGGCGAGATGTCGGTGCCCGGCGAGGTGCCGGTGCCGGTCAGGTCCACCGTGGTCCGACCCTCGGCGGCCGGGCTCAGGGCCGGCGTGTCGGGCAGCGGGCGCAGGATGTCGGTCGGCTCGATGGCGCCGGCGGCCCTGGTGGCGCTGTGGGCTCCGGTGGCGGGGAAGAGCGGCCAGCGCACCAGCGTGGCGGCGGCCGACCCGAGCGCGCCGGTCGCGACGGCGATCACCGCGCCGTAGTACGGGGCGAGCTGGTAGCGGTCGGCGGAGCTGCCCGGGCCGGCGGTCAGGTAGGCGAAGGCGAGCAGCACCGGGCCGGCCGCCCCGGACGCGGCGCTGACCAGCGGGATGTGGCCCCGCCAACGGGCCAGCCCGCCGGTCACCGCGCCGGCCAGCAGCGCCACCACGGGGAGGAGCAGCATCGCCAGCCGCTGTGCGGTGCCGGCGTCCAGCCAGGACGGCTCCAGCACGCCGAGCCGTACGGTGCGCAGCGGACCGGTGGACAGGACCGCCGGTACGACCGAGAGCAGCGCCATCAGCCAGACCGTGCCGCCCACCACCGCTACGTTCCAGCCCAGCGGCGGGCGGAGCAGCACGGCCGAGGCGGCGCCCACGCCGACCACCGCACCGACGACGGCGCAGATTCCGACCGCCCCGACCGGGTCGACGGTGTTGAGTTCCGCGGCCCGGGCCGGTTGCATGCACAGCGGCGCGACGACCGTGGCGCCGAGCGCGGCTGCTGCGGAGACGGCGAGCTGCATGCCGGTGGTGTCCGGCAGCCCCAGCCGACGGGCGAGACGCCTGGTGATGATGGCGCCGACCACGGCGGCGTTGACGGCGAACCAGCCGACCCAGGCGAGCTGGGCCGGCCACTGGTTGACGGTGCCGTCGGTGAATGCACCGGTGAGCCGTACGAGGGAGAACCCGTACGCGATGCCGAGCTGACCGGCTCCGGCCAGCATGCTCACCCCGAGTGCCGTGAGCAGCAGTCTGCTCCACGTCCGAAAGGCCATGTGGCGCAGGTTACGGGCCGGTGCGCCCGCTCGCCACCGAAACGCGGCAGCCCGCCGGCCTGGGGTTACTTCAACTCGACGAGGCGGGCCAGGTACGTCGTGTCACCGACGTTGGTGAGCATGTGGACGGCGCCGGGGTCCCGGTAGACCACTCCGCCGGTGGGCTCGTCCGCGTCGATGCGGGTGCCGTCGACGGTCTGCACCACGTTCTTCGCGCCCTGGACGGCCACCACCAGATATGGATGGTCGTGCCGGTGCAGCGGCTGCCGCTCACCCGGCTCCAGGCGGATGTGCCACACCCGGACCCGGTCGTTCTCGAAGACGATCTCCTGGCCCACCGGGCCGAGTTCCGTGCCGTCGACCACGTCGGTCATCGCGTTCCGTTCAGCTGGGGGAGCACCTCGCCGGCGATGAGCTCCAGGTGGTCCAGGTCGTCGAGTTCGATCAGTCGCAGGTGCACCCGGGTGGTGCCGATCGCGGCGAACTCGCCGAGCCGGTCGACCAGTTGGGCGGGGGAGCCGACCACCGGGTCCTCCGGCGGCAGGGCGCTCTTGACGTGCAGCGGCTCGGCCCGGCGGCGGGCCTCGGCGTCGGTGCGGCCGATCGCCACCACCACTCCGGCCGAGAGCACCAGCGGGGCCCGCCCCGAGTCGGTCCGACCGGTCCGGTCGCACGCCTCGCGCACCCGTTCGTACGCGGCGGCGGTCTCCTCGACGGACTTGAAGGGCATGTTGAACTCGTCCGCGTACCGGGCGGCCAGCTCGGGGGTGCGCTTCGGGCCGCGCCCGCCGACGATCACCGGCGGGCCGGGCTGCTGCACCGGCTTGGGCAGCGCGGGCGCGTCCACCAGCCGGTAGTGGTCGCCGAGGTGGGTGTAGGTGTCGCCGACCGGGGTCCGCCAGAGACCGGTGACGATCTCCAGCTGCTCGGCCAACCGGTCGAACCGCTCGCCCACACTGGGGAACGGGATGCCGTACGAGGTGTGTTCGCGCTCGTACCAGCCGGCGCCGATGCCGAGCTCGACCCGGCCGCCGCTCATCTGGTCCACCTGAGCGACCATCACGGCCAGCGGCCCGGGCAGCCGGAAGGTGGCCGAGGTGACCAGCGTGCCGAGCCGGATCCGGGTGGTCTCCCGGGCCAGCGCGGCCAGCGTCAGCCAGGCGTCGGTCGGGCCGGGCAGCCCCGGCTCGTCGCCCATCGCCTGGTAGTGGTCGGCCCGCAGGAAGCCGTCGAAGCCGCCCGCCTCCACCAGCCGCGCGAAGCGGAGCTGGTCGTCGTAGCTGGCGCCGCGGTGCGGCTCGGTGAAGACGGCCACCCGCATGCTCATCGTCCCTCCGCCGCCACGGCCGGCGTCTCGCGTTCCATCAGCAGTTCGTGCAGTTCGGCGCTGACCCGGGCGACGTCGGCCAGATGGGCGTTGCGGCCGAGGGTGCGGGGCCGGGGGATGGCCACCTCGACGACCTTGCGGATCCGCCCCGGGCGCGGGCTGAGCACGACCACCCGGTCGGCCAGCAGCACCGCCTCGTCGATGGAGTGGGTGACGAAGACGACGGTGGCGCCGGTCTCCATGTGCACCCGTTGCAGCTCGCCGGAGAGTTCCTCGCGGGTGAGCGCGTCCAGGGCGGAGAAGGGCTCGTCCATCAGCATCACCCGGGGCTCGCCGATCAGCGACCGGCAGAGCGAGACCCGTTGCTGCATGCCGCCGGAGAGTTCGTGCGGCAGCCGCTTCTCGAAGCCGCCGAGACCGGCCATCTCCAGCAGTTGGCGGGCCCGTTCGCGGTGCTTCGCCCGGCTCCAGCCGAAGATCTCCACCGGCAGCAGGACGTTGTCGAGGACCGTGCGCCAGGGGAGCAGGGCGGGCCGCTGGAAGAGCATCGCGATGTCCTGGCGCGGCCGGGTGACCGCCGTACCGCCCACGGTGATCTCGCCGCTGGTCACCGGGAGCAGCCCGGCGACCATGCGCAGCAGGGTGGACTTCCCGCAACCGGAGCGGCCCAACACCGCCACGAACTCGCCCTCGGCGACCGTGAGGTCGATGCCGCGCAGCGCCTCGACCCGGCCGGAGCGGCCGTCGAAGGTACGCGACACGTCGGCGAGTCGGATCATCTCCGGCGGGCCTCCCCTGAGTGGGCGGTCAGGAATCCGACAAAGGCTATCCGGCGTGTGGCGCTTGCCAACAGTCCGGGGTGGACTCCCAGTTGTTTCCGTTCCGCAACCCGGTGTGGCTGGTGTCGTGACGGTGGGTCTCTCGTACGCTGTGCCCGCGAAGAGTCCCTTCACGACGGTGGCGCCGGCGTCCCCCCTCTATGTCGGCACCGCTGGAACGACAACCCCTCCGGGTGGCATGACCCGGTCGGAAAGGACATGGTGCACTGATGAGAAGGCTGACCCGTACGGTCGCCGCGGCCGCCCTGGCCACCGCTCTCGCCCTGGTCTCGGCGTGCAGCAGCGGCTCGGACGACTCCGACGCCAAGGGCGGTGACGGCAAGGCGCTGGAGAAGGTGACCTACCTCACCTCGTTCGGCAACTTCGGCCGTGACTCGTACGCCTGGGTGGCGAAGGAGAAGGGCTTCTTCAAGGAGGCCGGCTTCGACGTGGAGATCAAGCCGGGCCAGGGCACCGGTTCGGTCATCCAGACCATCGTCGGTGGCCAGGCCGACTTCGGCCCGATCGACCTGACCGGTGGCCTGCTCCAGCTCGGCAACGGCGCCGCCAAGGACTTCGTGGCGGTGGCGGCGATCCAGCAGCGCACGATGGCCGCCGTGGTCACCGTCGAGGGCAAGAACATCGCCACGCCGAAGGACCTGGAGGGCAAGAAGCTCGCCGACACCCCCACCTCCGTGGTTCGTCAGCTCTTCCCGACGTACGCCCGGCTCGCCGGTGTGGACGCCAGCAAGGTGACCTGGGTCAACGGTGAGGCGCAGACCCTGATGGGCACGCTGGCCTCCGGCACCGTCGACGGCATCGGCCAGTTCGTGGTCGGTCAGCCCACCGTCGAGGCGGTGACCAAGAAGAAGCCGGTCGTCCTGCCGTACAGCGAGGTCATGCAGGACCTCTACGGCAACGCCCTGATCACCTCGACCAAGCTGGCCAAGGAGAAGCCGGAGACGGTCAAGCGCTTCACCGCGGCGCTGCTCAAGGGCCTGGAGTACGCCCTGGCCAACCCGCAGGAGGCCGCCGAGCTGCTGAAGAAGAACGTCGACGCGACCAACCCGGCCGCGGCCGCCGCCGAGCTCCAGCTGATGGCCGGGTACGTCCGGTCCAGCAACTCCGGCACCGCCATCGGCACCCTGGACAACGAGCGGGTCGCCAAGAGCATCGCCCTGCTGCAGGGCGCGGGCGCCCTCAAGCAGAACATCACCCCGGACCAGATCATCGACTTCAGCCTGACGCCGAAGGCCTGATCGGCACCGACCGTGCCACGGGGGTGCGGTCACCGGGGAGACCGGTGGCCGTGCCCCCGTGGCCGTGCCGGCCCCTCGCCGGCAGGAGAGGATGGGACACGTGACGCAGAGCCGTACCCGCTCGGGAGCGGGGGAGGCGGAGCGCGACGTCACCGCGGGCGCCGCGACCGACGCGCCCGGGGTGCCGACCCCGACCACGCCACCGGCCGTCGTGGCGTCGGCCCGCCCGGGGGTACGCCCGGGGACCGTCGGACTGCCGCTGCTCGGCCTGCTGATCGCGGTGACCGTCTGGTGGCTGGTCACCTCGGGGCTGAAGCTGGTCCACCCGGCGTCCCTGCCGCCGCCGCAGGACGTGTGGGCGGCGCTGACCGCGGCGGCCGACGTGCTGTTGCCGGCGCTGGGGATCACCACGCTGATGACGCTGCTCGGCTTCGTGCTCTCCGCCGCCGCCGGGGTGCTGATCGGGATGGCCCTGGCCGCCTCCCGGCGGGCCGAGCGGATGTTCGCGCCGCTGCTGGTGGCGGTGAACGCGGTGCCGAAGATCGCCCTGGGGCCGCTGCTGGTGGTCTCGGTCGGCTGGGGCGAGAAGCCGATCCTGACCATGGTCTTCCTGCTCTGCTTCTTCCCGATCGTGCTCTCCACCGCGACCGGGCTCACCACCACCCCGGCGGATCTGGCCGAGCTGGCCCGGTCGCTGAACGCCTCGTGGTGGCAGTCGTTCCGCAAGGTGCGCTTCCCGGCCGCGCTGCCGCAGATCTTCGTCGGGCTGAAGGTGGCGATGCCGCTGGCCGCCATCGGCGCGGTGATCGGCGAGTTCTACTCCGACAAGCCGGGGCTCGGTTACCAGATCCTGCAGTACAACGGCATCGGGGACACCGCGACGGCCTGGGCGGCGATCGTGCTGATCGCCGCGATGAGCATCCTGCTCTACGCCGCGCTCTCCCTGGTCGAGCGCCTCGCCCTGCCCTGGGTGCGGGCCACCACCAGCGCCCGCTGACCGTCAACCCGACGTCGACCGTCCACCCGCAAGATCGCCAAGCGGTGTGGCCCCACCGTCCCCGGCGCAGGGATCAAGCCTGACCGCCCGAAGCCGGGGACGGTGGGGCCACACCCCACCACTACCCGGCCAGCCGCCAGCGTCCACCCCGGGCGACCAGCGTCGTCAGCGCCTGGGGCATCAGCCCGGAGTGGTTGTCCGGCGTCATCCGGATCGGTCCGGAGAGCCCGTCCATCTGCGAGGTCTCCAGCACGTCCCGGATGCCGTCCCGGTTGACCCGGTCGGCCGGGCCGCCGGCCCGCAGCGCGGCGTCGGCGATCAGCTGGACCGCGTCGGCGGCGAAGGAGGAGAAGCCGTTGTAGCCGCCGAACCGGGCGGTGTAGTCCTGGAACCACTGGCGGCGGGCCGCCTTCGCCGGGGTGGTGGCGATCACGTCGTCGATCACCATGGTCTGGGTGAAGACCAGGGTGGCCCGCTCGGCGGGCCGGGCCGCGTTGCCCAGGAAGAGGTCGCCGGCGGCGGCCGCGTCGAGGAAGAGCGACCCGGAGAAGCCCGCCTCCTGCGCGCTGGTCGCGGCGAGCGAGGCCTGCTCCGGCGGGGTCCAGAGCAGCAGCGCCTGCGCCCCGCCGGAGGTGAGCAGGCGGATCGGCTGGCTGACGTCGGTGTCGGTGGCGCGGACCGCCTCGTTGCGGACCAGCCGGATTTTGGCCTTGTCGAACTCGCCGCGCAGCGCGGTCAGGCCCTCCCGGCCGTAGTCGTCGTCGCTGTGCAGCACGGCGACCTTACGGATGCCCTTCCGGCGCAGCTCCGTGGTGAGCGCCCCGGCGCTGTCGGCGGCGTTCGGGGCCAGTTTGAAGACGTACCGCCGCTCGGCGACCGGGTTGGAGATCGCGCTGGACGGGGCGAGCGCGATGGTGGGGATCTTCTTCTCGTTGATGGTGCGGACGGCACCGACCGCGCATTCGTTGCAACCGCCCATGATGATCGCGCTGACCTTGGAATTGCCGCTGAAGTCGGTGATGTTCCGCAATGACTCACTGGCGTCGGAACGGTTGTCCTTCACCTCGAGCCGGATCTTCCGGCTGCCCAGGGCGCCGGAGTTGTTCAGCTGCTCGATCTTCAGTCCCAGCGCGCGCTGGTACGCCTTGCCGACTCCGGCCGCCGCGCCGGAGAGTTCGAGGTCCGCGGCGATGACGATGGGGCTGGTGTCCTCCTGCCCCGTTCCGAACGAACAGCCGGTGAGCGTGGTGGCCAGTACGGCCGATGCGAGCGCCACGATGGTCGCGGAGCGGATGGGGCTCAACTCAGTCCTCCAGGTGCGGCGCGGGCGCTGCCCGGTCACCGCCGCTAGTCCGTCCTCAGTGGAGAAACGGGGTTCTCTGCCGTACGGTGTGCGCGAAGCCTGCAAAACCTTGCCAACGCCGGGCCCCGCGGTCAAGCGCGGGAACTCGGAGTGGTTTCGGGACGGCTTTCCCACATGTTGGGGTCATCAGATGTTTACGGATGCTCACTCCCGAGAGGCGATCGGCCACTCTGGAGTGACAATGCCTGTTCAGAGCGTGGGCAAGAATGAGCTCAAAAGGTGACAGGGTCGCCGGTTGACCGTTTCCTGCCGCACCGCGGCTTCCCAAACGCGATCATCTCTGATGAAATCGCGGCCGTGCCGCGCGTGGCGCTCTCCGCTGCACCAGGCACGGGTCGGCGGGTCAGGCGTGGAAGAAACGACGGAGGCGATGTCGTGAGCACCGGACCGACGACCCTGCCCGAAATCGGCGACGCCGGTCACCACGATCGCCGAGGGCGGCTGCCCCGACTCCGGGACGCGCGGATCCGCTCCAAACTCGCCCTCATTCTGGTGGTCCCGGTCGCGGCCGTCATCGCTCTGGCAACTATCCGACTCATCTCCACCGGCGAGGGCGCGTACGACGCCACCCGGATCCGGTCGCTGACCGCGCTCTCGGTCGACGTCTCCGCGCTCACCCAGGACCTGCACAAGGAGCGGATGGCGGCGGCCTGGTACCTGGCCACGCCGCAGCAGCGCCCCGACGACTACAACCTGCGGGTCCGGGCCACCGACCAGCGGATCGCCGAGTACCGCACCGAGCGGGGCAGGATCGGCGAGGTCCCGGCGGCCGTCCGGGACCGGCTCAAGGTCATCGACGGCCACCTGGAGACCCTCAACGGCACCCGCCAGGAGGTGCTCGACCGCCGGCAGATGCCGGTGGCCGAGGCCACCCTGCGCTACGGCATCGTCCTGACCGACCTCGTCTCGTACGGCGACACCCTGGCCCAGCTCCCCGGCCAGGAGAGCCTGGCCGACGCCCGCCGCGCGGTGGCCGCCTTCGGCCGGGCCAAGGCGGCCGTCGCCGAGGAGGAGGCGGTCGCCTACACCGCGCTCAGCGCCGGCCGGATCGACGAGGAGCAGTTCTCCGCCTTCGTCACCACGCTGACCAGCCAGCAGGAGGCGCTGGTCGCCTTTTCCCTGGCCGCCGACCCCGAGCAGCGAGCCCTGGTCGAGCGCACGGTCTCCGGCGACGCGGTCGGGCTCGCCGACCGGGTGTCCAACGACATCACCCGCTCGGTGGGGCAGCAGCCGCTGGTCGGCGCCGTCGACGCCAGCGCCTCGATCGGCTCGGTCAACGACCTGATGCGGTGGGCCGAGATCCAGCTCCAGGACCGCCTGTTGAGCCGCGCCGAGCAGGCCCGCAGCGACGTCATCCGGCAGGCCGTCATCGAGTCGGTGCTGGTGCTGCTCACCCTGATCATCGCCGTCTCGCTCGCCGTGGTGCTGGCCCGCTCGCTCAACCACTCGCTGCGGCGGCTGCGGGAGGGCGCCCTGTCGGTGGCCAACCACGACCTGCCGGACGCGGTGCGGCGGCTGCAGAACATGGGCAGCGTCGGTGAGGGCGGCGTGGAGGAGATCGTCCGCCAGGTCCGCGACCCGATCCGGCTGCGCAGCCGCGACGAGGTCGGCCAGGTGGCCCTGGCCTTCAACGTCGTGCACAAGGAGGCCGTGCGGGTCGCCGCCGAACAGGCCGCCCTGCGGACCAGCGTCTCGGCGATGTTCCTCAACCTGGCCCGGCGCAGCCAGACGCTGGTCGACCGGATGATCGGCGAGCTGGACGCGATCGAGCGCAGCGAGGAGGACCCCAAGCGCCTCGCCCAGCTCTTCGAGCTCGACCACCTGGCCACCCGGATGCGCCGCAACGACGAGAACCTGCTCGTCCTGGCCGGCGCGGACTCGGCGGTGCCCCGCCGTGACGACGCGCTCCTGGTCGACGTGCTGCGGGCCGCCCAGTCCGAGGTCGAGCTCTACAACCGCATCGAGTTCGGCACCGTCGACACCGACATCTCGGTCGCCGCCCACGCCGTCAACGACGTGGTCCGGCTCGTCGCCGAGCTGCTCGACAACGCCACCCGCTTCTCGCCGCCGACCACCACCGTGGTGGCCGACGGCCGCCGCATCCGCGACTACGTGCTGATCCAGATCGAGGACCGGGGCCTGGGCCTCACCGAGGAGCAGCTCGACTCGCTCAACCGCCGGCTGGCCGCGCCGCCGAGCGTCGACGTGGCCGCGTTCCGGCTGATGGGTCTGGCCGTGGTGAGCCGGCTCGCCTCCCGGTACGGCATCCGGGTGGAGCTGCGGCGCAACCTCGAGGGCGGCACGGTCGCCCAGGTGACGCTGCCGAACTCGACCGTGGTGCTGCCCGCCCATCGGGGCCGGGACAACTCGCTGCCCCGGGCGCGCCAGCCGCTTGCGGTCGAGCAGACCCCGCTCGCCTCGGCCGGC
>NZ_JBPQTL010000073.1:0-28404 GCF_051386295.1 Micromonospora sp. URMC 105
GCACGTCTACCACCTGCCGCCCGAGCGGTGGCTGACGCCGTTGCCCGCCGTCACCTATGAGCGGAACCGGGAACGCCCGGACCGGACCGACCTGACTGGGGCCACGGTGGCGGTGCCGGGCGACCGCACCACCGCGTACCTGCTCTTCCGGCTCTGGTCGGCCGAGCGGCCCCCGGCGCGGATCGAGGTGGTGCCGTTCCACGAGATCATGCCGGCGGTGGCCGCCGGGAAGTACGACGCGGGGCTGGTCATCCACGAGGCCCGGTTCACCTACCACCGGCACGGGCTGACCGCGCTGGTGGACCTCGGCGAGTGGTGGGAGGGCGACACCGGCCTGCCGATCCCGCTCGGCACGATCCTGGCCCGCAAGGGTGCCGTCGACCCGGCGGAGGCGGCCGGCTGGATCCGGGAGTCCGTCCGCCAGGCCTGGGCCGACCCGGCCGCCAGCCGCGACTACGTGCTCTCGCACGCCCAGGAGATGGAGCCCGACGTGGTGGACCGGCACATCGGCCTCTACGTCAACGAGTTCACCGCGAACCTGGGGGACGCGGGATTCGCCGCCGTGGAGGCGCTGCTGGGCCGGGCCACCGACGCCGGGCTCGTACCTCGGCTCTCCGGCCCTCAGACCTCCAGCTCGCGCGCCACCGCGTGGACCAGCTGAGCGATCTTCTGCGCGGTCTTCTTGTCCGGGAACCGGCCCCGGCGCAGGTCCGGCTGGACCTTCGCCTCCAGCACCTTGATCATGTCTTCGACCAGGCCGTGCAGCTCCTCGGCCGGCCGCCGGCGCAGCTCCGCCATCGACGGCGGGGCGTCCAGCAGCTTGACCCCCATGGCCTGGGCACCCCGGCGGCTGTCCACCACGCTGAAGTCGACCCGCTGACCACCCTTGAGGTCGGTGACACCCGCCGGTAGCGCGCCCTTCGGCAGGAACACGTCGCCACCCTCCTCGCTGGTGACGAACCCGTATCCCTTGGCCGCGTCATACCACTTCACTCGACCCGTCGGCACCTGAGAACCCCTGCTTCGCTTGAGACGTCTACTGCTCCAAGGCTAGCCCGATGATCCGGTCGAGCGCCGCCGGGAATCCGGTGAGGTCGTCCAGCACCTGCTCCGCCCCGGCGGCCCGCAGCTCGTCGGTGCTGCACGGGCCGGTGGCCACCCCGACGCCTGGGACCTCGGCCGCGGCCGCCGCCACCATGTCCGCCACGTGGTCGCCGACGTAGAGGCTCGCGCCGTGCGCGCGCAGCGCGGTGGCCTTCTCCTCGGCGAAGAGGTCCCCGGCCAGCTCGTCGACGTGCAGCCCGAGGTGTTCCAGGTGCAGCCGGGCCAGCCGGCCGAGCTTCGAGGTCACCACCATCACCCGGCCGCCGCGCGCGTGCACCGCCTCGATCGCCTCCCGTGCGCCGGGCAACGGCACGGTCGGGGTGATCGCGTACGCCGGATAGAGCGCGCGGAAGGTCGTCACCGCCTCCTCCACCTGCTCCGGCGGGAACCAGTGCGCGATCTCGGTGCGCAGCGGCGGGCCGAGCCGGGAGACCGCCAGGTCGGCGTCGACGGGTACGCCGGTCTGCGCGGTCAACGCCCGCCAGCAGGCGGCGATGCCGGGGCGGGAGTCGACGAGGGTCATGTCGAGGTCGAAACCGACCATCAGTGCAGGCACCCCGAGAACGTACCCGCCCAACCCGGACCGAGCCGTACGTCCGAGGGGCGGGACGGCCCCGCAGCGGGCTAGCGTGGAACGACGATGACCACCTCACTCGCCGACCACCTGCGCGCCCTGCCCGACGAGTCGCTGGCCGCCCTGCTCCAGCTGCGGCCCGACCTCGTGGTGCCGGTGCCCGCCGACGTCTCCGCCCTCGCCATCCGGGCCGAGTCGCGGGTCTCCGTGGCCCGCGCCCTGGACGGGCTGGACCAGTTCACCCTTCAGATCCTCGACGCCGCCCGCCTCACCCGGCACCCCGAGGAGGGCACCACCTCCACCGAGTCCGTCCTCGCGATGGCCACCGCCGGGCCGCACCCGCCCGCCCCGACCAGCGTCCGGGGCGCGGTCGACCGGCTGCGCGCGCTCTTCCTGCTGTACGGCCCGGAGCACGCCCTGCGCGTCGCGGGCAGCGTCGACGAGGTCTCCGCGTACCCGGCGGGGCTGGGGCGACCGGCGGCGGAGCTGGACGCGCGGACGGCGGCGCTCTGCGCGGACCCGGCGAAGCTGCGCCGGACGCTGCTGGCCGCTCCCCCGTCGGCCCGGGCGATCCTGGACCGGCTCGCCGCCGGGCCGCCGGTGGGCAGCGTCCCGCCGGGTGCCCTGCAGGCACCGCCGGTCGGCGCGGAGGACGACGTGCCGCCGGACCCGACCAACGGCGGCCCGCCCACCGGCTCACCGATCCGCTGGCTGGTCGACGCGCGGCTGCTGGTGCCGGTCTCGGCCGGCACCGTGGAGCTGCCCCGCGAGGTGGGGCTGCTGCTGCGCCGGGACACCGGGCCGCTCGGTCCGCTGCGCACCAGCCCGCCGTCGGTCGCCGCCCCGCCGCGCGAGCCGAAGGCCGTCGACTCCGCCGGGGCCGGGCAGACCATGGAGGTGGTACGCCACACCGAGGCGCTGCTGGAGAGCCTGGCCGCCGAACCGGCCCCGGTGCTGCGCTCCGGTGGGGTCGGGGTGCGTGACCTGCGCCGGCTGGCCCGCGGCATCGGGCTGGACGAGCCGGCCACCGCACTCACCTTCGAGGTGGCGTACGCGGCCGGGCTGGTCGGGGAGATGGACCTGCCCGGGGCGACCACCAGCCGGTACGGCGCCGACCAGCAGGTGCTGCCCACCGGCGGGTACGAGGTGTGGCGGGCGATGTCGCTGGCCCACCGGTGGGAGCAGCTCGCCCGGGCCTGGCTGACCATGACCCGGCAGGTCGGCCTGGTCGGTCAGCGCGACGACCGGGACCGGCCGATCAGCGTGCTCTCCGCCGAGGCGGAACGGGCCGGCGCGCCGGCTGCCCGGCGGGCGGTGCTCGGGGTGCTGGCCGACCTGGAGCCGGCCACCGCACCCACCCCGGAGGAGGTGCTGGAGCTGCTGGACTGGCGGGCACCCCGGCGCAGCCGGGGCCGGGAGGCCGCGCACCGGGAGGTGCTGGCCGAGGCGGCCCAGCTCGGCGTCACCGGGCTCGGCGCGCTCACCTCGTACGGGCGGCTGTTGCTGGCCGACGTCACCGAGGCCGACGAGCGCGGTGCCGACGACCCGCTGGGGCTGCGCTCGGAGGCCGAGAGCGGCGATCCGTCGAGCGCGGTGCGGGCGCTGGACGCGCTGCTGCCCGCCCCGGTCGACCACTTCCTGGTGCAGGCCGACCTGAGCGTCGTGGTGCCCGGCCCGCCCGACCCGGCGCTCGCCGCCGAGCTGGACGTGGTGGCCGAGCACGAGTCGGCGGGCGGGGCCAGCGTGCACCGGATCACCACGGCGAGCGTGCGGCGGGCCCTGGACGCCGGTTACACCGCCGACGACCTGCACGCCCTGTTCCGCCGCCGGTCGCGTACCCCGGTGCCGCAGGGGCTGACGTACCTGGTGGACGACGTGGCGCGCAAGCACGGCGGGTTGCGCCTCGGCTCCGCCGGCGGGTACGTGCGCAGCGACGACGAGGCGCTGCTCGCCGAGGTGCTCGCCGACCGGCGGCTGGAGCCGATGGCGTTCCGCCGGCTGGCGCCGACGGTGCTGATCACCCCGTACCAGGTGGGGCGGATGCTGAACGCGCTGCGCGACGCCGGGTACGCGCCGGTGCCCGAGGACACCAGCGGCGCGACGGTGCTGTCCCGGCCGAAGACCCGGCGGGCCCCCGCCCGGGCGTCGGTGACGACCCGCGCGGTAGATCCGCTGGCCGCCCCGAAGCTGGCAATGCCCCGCCTGCTCGGGGTGGTGGAGCAGATCCGGCGGGGCGACGCGGCGGCGCGGGCGGCCCGGCGGGCCCCGGCGGTGGTACGCGGCGGCGCGGCCCGGGTGGCGGCCGGACCGTTGCCGGCGCACAGCCACAGCGACGCCCTGGCGGTGCTGCAACAGGCGGTACGGGACAAGGCGCTGGTCTGGGTCGGCTACGTCGACGCACACGGGGCGACCGCGTCCCGGCTGCTCCGGCCGGTGTCGATCGGCGCCGGTTACCTGCGCGCCGAGGACGACCGGACGGAGATGCTGCACACCTTCGCCCTGCACCGGATCACCGCGGCGGTGCGAGAGGACTGAGAGGTCAGCGGCGGCTGCGGCGCACGGTGCCGATCACGGAGACGGCGAGCAGCAGCGCGAACGCGGCTCCGGCGGTCTCGCCGACCGACGCGACGAAGCCCTGCCGCTGCACCAGCCAGCCGAAGAGGAACCAGCCGACGAGGGCGAGCGCGGCGGCGGCGTAGCCGACCAGCGTCGCCGTCGACACCTCGTCGGCCGGCGGCGGCTCGTCGTCGGTGGCCGCTTCCTGGTCGACGCTCATTGCCAGCCCTCCCCGCCCCGTCCGGCTTCCGCCCTCCAGGGTGGCACCCGGAGGACGGCCCGCACAGGGGGCGAAACCCTGAACCGCCCCGGCAGTGACGACTGCCGGGGCGGTTCGGGTAACGGGTCGCGGGTCAGGTGCCGGGGCGGCGGCCGACCAGCGTCACGCGGGCGCCGATCGAGCCGAGCTCGTACCAGCGGACCGCGTCGGTGTGCAGCAGGTTGATGCAGCCGTGCGAGCCGATCGCGCCGTTGTGCAGGTAGGTGGTGGTCTCGTGGAAGCCGATCCCGCCGTTGAAGCGCTGCCAGTAGGGCAGCCAGACGTCGTACGGGTCCGACCACTCCTTCAGCTTCCGAAGGTTGATCTTGTAAGTGCCCGCGGGGGTGGCGAAGCCGGACATGCCGGTGCGGGTCACCGTCGGCTTGGCCACCACCTTGCCGTCGCGCATCACCCAGGTGGTCTGCCGGGTCAGGTCCACGCAGAAGGTGGTGCCCGAACCGGCGTTGCAGCGGCTGGTGTCCGTGTTCGCCAGCCGCTTCGCCACGTCGTACGTGGTGGGGCCGGCCCGGCCGGCGGCCGGGCGGATGTCGTACCGAAGCTGGAACTTCTTGATCGCGGCGCAGTCGGCGTCCGACTGCCGGCCGTCGACGCTGACCTTGCCGAAGCCGCCGAGCCGGGCCAGGTAGCCCTCGACCTCGCGCTGGTGTTCCCCCTGCGCGCAGCGGGTCATGTTCTGCGGGGTCGGGTTGACCAGGCGGCGGGCCCGCTCCGGCTTCGGCGCCGTGGTGGTACGCGGCGCGGTCGCCGTGGTCCGCTGCTTCGGCGTCGTGGTGACTGGGTCGGTCCGCTGGTCGGGCTGGGAGGAGCCGCTCGCCCCCGTTACCTGTTCCGCATTGCCGACCGGGGCGAGCCCTCCTCCAGTGCCACCCGGATCGGCCTGCGGGTCGAGCGCGCACCCACCAGCGCCGACCAGCGTGACCACCGCCAGGGCGGCGATCCGGATGGCCATACCTCTGTGCCTCATTGAGCCCTCCTGAGTCTGCCGTCCCATCTGGTAGACGTTCGGCGATCAGGAAACGTTGCGTCGATCGGGCATTTTCTTGGGACTCCCTGACCTCGTGCAACACTGGATGGTCGGCCTGCGGCGGGTAACCCCGTCGATGACGGTGGCCGACGATCCGGCCGAGGAGAGGACACTGGCGTGAGCGGTGGACCACTGATCGTGCAGTCCGACAAGACCCTGCTGCTGGAGATCGACCACCCCGACGCGCAGGCCTGCCGGATGGCGATCGCCCCCTTCGCCGAGTTGGAGCGCTCCCCGGAGCACGTGCACACCTACCGGCTGACGCCGCTGGGGCTGTGGAACGCCCGGGCCGCCGGCCATGACGCCGAGGGCGTGGTGGACTCGCTGATCAAGTACTCGCGCTACCCGGTGCCGCACGGGCTGCTGGTGGACGTGGCCGAGACGATGGACCGGTACGGCCGGCTCCAGCTCGCCAACGACCCCGCGCACGGCCTGGTGCTGCGCGCGCTGGACCGGCTGGTGCTGATCGAGGTCGCCAAGAGCAAGAAGCTCGCCGGCATGCTCGGCAACAAGATCGACGACGACACCATCCAGGTGCACCCCTCCGAGCGCGGCCGGCTCAAGCAGGCCCTGCTGAAGCTCGGCTGGCCCGCGGAGGACCTGGCCGGGTACGTCGACGGCGAGGCGCACCAGATCGACCTGGCCGAGGCCGGCAAGGACGGCCGCAAGCCGTGGACGCTGCGCTCGTACCAGCGGGAGGCGGTGGAGGCGTTCTGGGCCGGCGGGTCCGGCGTGGTGGTGCTCCCCTGCGGCGCGGGCAAGACGCTGGTCGGGGCGGCGGCGATGGCCGAGGCGAAGGCGACCACGCTGATCCTGGTCACCAACACCGTCGCCGGCCGGCAGTGGAAGCGGGAGCTGATCGCCCGCACCTCGCTGACCGAGGAGGAGATCGGCGAGTACTCCGGCGAGCGCAAGGAGATCCGCCCGGTCACCATCGCGACGTACCAGGTGCTCACCTCGCGGCGCGGCGGCGCGTTCACCCACCTGGACCTGTTCGGCGCCCGCGACTGGGGCCTGGTCGTCTACGACGAGGTCCACCTGCTGCCCGCGCCGATCTTCCGGTTCACCGCGGACCTGCAGGCCCGCCGCCGGCTGGGCCTCACGGCGACTCTGGTACGCGAGGACGGCCGGGAGGGCGACGTGTTCAGCCTGATCGGCCCGAAGCGGTACGACGCGCCGTGGAAGGACATCGAGTCGCAGGGCTGGATCGCCCCGGCCGAGTGCACCGAGGTACGGGTGACGCTGACCGACGCCGAGCGGATGTCCTACGCGACGGCCGAGGCCGAGGAGCGCTACCGGATGGCGGCGACCGCCCGGACGAAGCTGCCGGTGGTGCGCGCCCTGGTGGACCGGCACCCGGACGACCAGGTGCTGGTGATCGGCGGGTACATCGACCAGCTGCACCAGCTCGGCGAGTACCTCGACGCGCCGATCGTGCAGGGCTCGACCACCAACAAGGAGCGGGAGCGGTTGTTCGACGCGTTCCGCTCCGGCGAGATCCGCACGCTGGTCATCTCCAAGGTCGGGAACTTCTCCATCGACCTGCCCGAGGCGGCGGTGGCGATCCAGGTGTCCGGGACGTTCGGGTCGCGGCAGGAGGAGGCGCAGCGGCTGGGGCGGGTGCTGCGCCCGAAGGCGGATGGGCGGCAGGCGCACTTCTACACCGTGGTGTCCCGGGACACCATCGACACCGAGTACGCGGCGCACCGGCAGCGGTTCCTCGCTGAGCAGGGGTACGCGTACACGATCGTCGACGCCGACGACGTCCTCGGCCCGTCGCTGCCGTCGTTCGACTGACCGAGGCCGGCCGGTCCGGTAGCGGGTGCCCCTCAGTCCCGCTAGGGACTTGATGACGTAGATGAATCGGCCGTTCGCGCTCCGGGCCGCCCTGCTGGTCAGGCGGCCCGGAGCTTGCGCAGGACGTACCGGTGGAAGGTCGCGCCGACGCGGCTCACCCGATCATGGGCCGGGAGTTCGCGTCCTCGGTGGCCGTCGCCTGCACGGAATGCTGCGGTGCGTCTGCCGCGACCGCGACAGCCATGCGGTTCCCGGGCATCCACTGCGGCCGGTGTCGCGCGACCAGGTGCAGGGCGGCCAGGACGCAGGCCATGTAGGTGAGGTCGCCGCCCAGCAGGATCAGGGTGACACCGAGGGGCGCGTCCGCGGCGGTGGTGTCGTCGACGACGTCCAGGCCACCGGTGGCAGCGGTGGCGACGAAGGCGAAGAGGTTGGTCGCCGCGTGTGCGGCGATGGACACCTCGAGACCTCCGGTCCGGATGACCAGCACCGCCCAGATGATGGCGCCGCCGAACAGGGCCACGAACCCGGGCCAGGTGCCGAGGCCGTGCATCAGGGCGAACGCCAGGGCCGAGCCGAGGATGCCGACCCACCGGTGGTACGCCCCGAGGGCCTGCAGGAGGAACCCGCGGGTGGCGTACTCCTCACCGGCCGCCTGCAGCGGAACCAGGATGATGAGCAGCACGGTGAGCCCGACAAACCGCCACGGATCGTCGGCCACCCGCAGCTCGGCCTCTTCGTCGTCGTAGACCAGGACCAGGGCCCCGATGGCCAGGACCGCCACGACGACGGCCAGGCAGCCGCACACCGCGAACCACCGCCAGCGCAGACGACCGGCCACCGAGTGCAACGTCCCCGCCGGACGCCGTTGCACCAGCCGCGCCACAGCAAGGGTGACCGGGATGAACGAGGCCAGCACGACCAGCCCCAGCAGGTTCTCGAACAGAGGCGTACCGATCGCGTCACTGTCGGCACTGCTCATTCCGAGGACACGCGCCACCAGGTACGCGGCCCCGACCAGTCCACACACCGCGACGGCGGCGGCGAACACCGCAGCCAGAACAGCTAGCGGCGGCAGCCACCATCGGTGGAAGCCGGTCCTCGCAAGACGCTCGTAGGTCAGTCCCCCGCTTGTCTTCATCGACTGAGACGATCTCCCGTTCGGTTGACGTTCAACGTTCTCGCATGAGGTTTCCGGTTCCGCGGATGGAGGACACTAGGGCAACGCCACAATCCCTGTCATTCCCGTAACACTGCGTAGATCGTCACTTCTATTGGTTACCTTGTTATCAATTCCAAAGGGCACCGCCGGCGAGCTGGTGAATCGAATGACGGCGTACTCGAAGGACCGCCATGCGCGCCGCCTTGAAGCCGGCGAAGGATTTAACAGTCCGTTAGCAAAGTTGCTGGATTGAGGCAGGGCCGCGCCGGATTGGCGCGGAAGACCTTCACGCCGGTCGGCGTCCCGTCACGACCGAGGTCGTGCGGTCAGGACGGGCACGGTCTTCGGATCGACCTGCGCCACCACCGGTCACACCGATGGATGCCGGTCGGCGGTCTGGGCGAGGAGGCGCGCCGGCGGCAGCGGCGACGTCCGCACCAGGTGGTACGCGATCAGGGCCAGAGCGCTGGTCACGGGTATCGGAAGCAAACCCACGACTGCGCCGCCGAGCAGGAGACGCCTTGCCCACGCGGCCCGCTCCCGGAGGACGCACACTGCCGCGGCCAAGGTCGATACGGCAGCGATGACCTGCAGAATGACGATGATCGACATGACTGGCGACCAGTCGTGCCGCACGAGTTCGACGCCCTGCGGGCCGGTGGACGTGATGGTGCTGCGCACGGGGATCGCGAGCGCCGACAGCACCGAAGCGACGGACGCAACCAGCGCGAGACCGGACGCTGCGTGCTTCCTACTGATGTGCCAGCGCAAACTCGTCAGAGTCCCCATGTGTCCGCCTCCCGGTTCAACCAGCCACACTGGAAGTTATCGGACGCATGCACACAGTGGGCACAGGCTAGTCAGCCGTCGACCGACGCTCGGCCACATACACGCCCTTGCCTTGATGGCCTTCGACCAAGCCCTCCGCCTGCAGGATCAGCAGAGCGGATCGGACCGGCTCGGCGGAGACGCCGTAGTGCGCGGACATCTCTCGCAACGAAGGCAGCTTCGCGCCGGGGCCGTACTCCCCGGACGCGATCTTGTCGCGGATGTCCTGGGCTATGCGCTGACGGTCTGAGATTCGGGGCATCGCAACTCCTGGTAGGCCCCAAGATCCTCCCACGCCAACACTCGGTCGGCCAAGACTTCGCCTGCTTAGCATGCTCGGTTCTTGTGCTTTGCATGCTTTGCATTGTAGGTTCGTCGCGGATGCCCGGTATCGGATCGCCTGGTAGGCAACCGGCCTCCCGGTTGGGCATCCACCACCGCTGGCACGGCTGGCTTCCCTCGCCAGTCGTGCCAGCACCCTCAGCGATAGATCCAGCAAACCGACAAGCAGCCCTGCTGCTGTACCGCCGATCGAGGCTGCGGTGGCAGGGCGGGGCGGTCTCCGCCGACCGCAACCGGCGGAGACCGCCCCTTCCACTTCGACGCGACCCGACGAAGGGCGATCCCCCGTGCGCAACCTGATCCGTCGGCTGATCAACCGACACGAGGAACGACACCTACCGAGAGAAGCGCCCGGTCGCCTCCGGCCATGGCAGATCCGTGAGCGCTGCTTCAACGTGCGGCGGCGCAGCCTCGACCCCGTCGAGATCCGCGCCTTCCTGCACCGGGTCGCCGACGAACTGACCGCCGCGCAGACCGCCCTGGTCGCGGTGCAGGAGGAGAACGTACGGATCAAGAACGCGCTGCGCGCCTGGCAGAGCGCCCAGTCGGCGAGCCACCGCTACCGATGAGCGACCGCTGGGTGATCCACCTGCCGGTCACCGCACCCGACCTGCTCCGGGCCCGGATCCTCGCCCGGACCGCCGCGCGGGTGCTGGCCCGGCTCAGCGCCCGCGTCGAGCCCGGCGGGGTGACCGTCTCGGCCGAGGACCAGCAGGGCGTACGCCACTGGGTCTTCTGCGACCGGCGACTACCCGGCGGCGGCCGGTGTGCCTTGCCGGCCGACCACACCGCGCTGTGCTCGCGCCGCGCCCGGAACCTCGTCCCCGGCTCGCCGCCCGGCCGATGAAGGCTCGGGTCACCATTTCGGAGAAATGGCGGCATTCTTGTCCTCTGGATACCGCCGGATCGGCGACATGGAGTGGATCAAGCGAGTCGAAAGGGCTGGCGGGACGTAGCCCGCCAGCCCCTCGCAGAGCGTGGTTACTTGGTGCCGCCGGATCGGAACGCCACCCAGGCGTCGCTCATCCGGTCCGCCTGTCCGGCGGTGAACATGTTCATGCAGGAGTCCTGCGTGTAGTCCATGAAGTTGTGGATCGGGTCCAGCCCGGGTGCGGTGCAGGTGTCCGCACCCACCGGGCAGTTGAACTGCGGGTGCGCCTCGCGCGGGGTGTCCTCGACGAAGTCGCCGGAGGCGGAGCAGCCGTGCGCGAAGGTGTGCTCCAGCATCAGCCAGTGCCCGACCTCGTGCGTCAGCGTGTCACCGAGGGCGTACTTGCCGGCCGTGCCGCCCGGCATCGACTCGTCGAGCAGCACGACGCCGTCGATGAAGTCGCGGCCGTTGTTGTAACCCTTCGGGAAGTACGCCCAGCCGAGGAGCCCGCCGCCGATGTTCGCCGCGTACACGTTCAGGGTGCGGGCGTCGCCGGTGTAGAGCGCCTGCTTCATGTCCCGCTCGTTCTTGCCCGGCACGACGGTGTACCAGTCGCTGTTCACCGTCCACGTGGTGTCGACCAGGTCGAAGCGGAACGGCGTGTCGGCGGCGTTCGCCGCGGTACGCCCGGCGAACGAGTCGTTGAGCACCTTCATCTGCGCCGCGATCAGGCTGTTCCACCTGGTCGTCTCGGCCGCGCTCAGCGGGTGGTCGGAGATCATGTGGAAGACCGTCGGCACGGTGACGCTGCCGTTGGCCAGGCGCGGCGAATCCTTGATCACGCCGTAGGCGTTCGCCTCGTTCTTCGAGTACAGCGCCGGTTCCTTGGCGGTGGCGCCCTCGGCGACCCGGGCCACGCTGTGCGCCTCAGCTCCGGGCGCACAGGCCGCGGCACCCGGGGAGGCGGTCGCGGGCGCTGCCGAGGCGACCGCCCCGGAAGCCCCGCCGGCCCCCAGGAAGGTCGCGGCGGTGGCGGTCAGGACCGCCAGTTGGAAAGCCGATCTTCTTCTGCGCATCGTTGCCCTTTCACTACGGGGGATGAGCCACGTCAGCGGCAGGGACGAGGGGTCACCAGGGTACGGGACCGACATCGTCGTTTCGCCATAACAACACGTCAGCGGCGTTGACAACAGACCACGAGCGGGTCGATTGCCGGATGACAAGGGCCGGTCCGGCAGCGACGGACCGGCGACGCTTCCCGGCGCGCGCGTGGCGGCCTACGGTCGACGGATGGTTCTCTCCGACTTCGCCGGGTCGTGGACCGGCACCAACGGCTTCCGGCTGATGCCTCACCACCCGCTCGCCGAGTATCCCGCCACGATGACCGTGACGATGGCCGCCGGCGGTCACCTGACCTCGGTCGCGTACTCCTGGCAGCACCCGGACGACGGACCCCAGGACGGCCTGCTCGTCATCGCCGCTGCCGATGAGGACGGCTCGCTCATGGCCGTGTGGGGCGACTCGTGGCATCAGAAGCCGGTGCCGATGTCGTTGCCCGGCGGGCCGGGGGCGGACGGAACGATGGAGTTCGAGGGCGACTACGGCGACGGTTGGCGCTGGCGGATCGTGTTCGACACCGCCGACCCCGCGACCCCGCGGATGCGGATGGACAACGTGATCCCCGCCGAGCACGCCACGGCTGAGATGGCCGCCGGGCCGTACCCGGTGATGGTCATGGAGGTACGCCGCGCCTGAGCAGACCCGGTGCCGGGCTCAGAGGACGTGGGTGACCCGTTCGGCGGCGAGCCGGTCGGCGGCCACGTCGCGGTGGATGATCACGGACGCACCGACCGACAGCGGGGCGAGCAGCCACTTCAGCGGTTGCTCGTGCTCGCCCGCGTCGACCAGGAGGCGATCCCCCGCCCGCAGGCCGAGCTGGGCGGCGACCTCGTGCGCCAGCGCGCCCCACTCGCCGTAGCTGGTGCCGTCCGGGGTGGCCGGGTCGGCAGCCCGAACGGCGTGGTGATCGGGCGGGGTGGCCGGATGCCGGAGCACCTCGGCGGACCAGTCGAGCCAGCCCAGGGGCACGTCGGCCAGCGGACCGGGCCCGGTGCCGACGAGGTAGCGGTGCGTCCCCTCGGGTACGTCCTCCAGCCAGTCGTCGAGGCGTTCCGGGGTCACGAACACCGCGTCGTACGGCAGGTCGCCGCCCGGTTCGAGCACCGGCAGCCCGGCGGTGGCCCGCGGCCGGTACGACACCGCCAGTCCGACCGACCAGGCGCCGAGCAGCACCGCCGCGGTACGCCAGTGCGGCGGCAGCAGCACCGCCACCCGGTCACCGGGGCGCAGCCCGCAACCGTCGCGCAGCAGCCCGGCGCAGCGGGCCGCCCAGTGGCCGAGCTGTCGCGCGGTCAGGTCGGTCCGTTCCCCGGTCGCGTCGTCGAGGTAGGTGAGCAGCGGTGAGTCCGGCGCGGTGGCGGTGACGACGGCGCTGGCGGTGACGAGCTGACCGGTCATCGACGGCACTCCTTCGGTCGGGTCGCCTCACCCTAGCCACCGACGCGAGCCACCGGGCCGCCCCGGCCCGACGCCGCCGTGCCCGGCCCCTGAAGGCCGCGCCGACGGGATCCGGACGCCGACCCTCGTCGACGCGTCATCGACCCTCGGCGCTATCGCCTGGACCGGTGGCGGCCGCAGGGTTGGTGCAGCGGGGTCAACCGACCGCGCGGCGGGAGGTCCATGATGTCCGGTCCGCAGGTCAGCGCCGCCCACCCACCGTCGGCGCCGGGCCGCTGGCGGCGAGCCAGGCCCGTGCTGGCGCTGCTGGCGCTCGCCCCCTGGGCCGCCGAGTGCTCGTGGGGTGGTTTCACGGCCGTGGACCAGCTCTTCGTCGTGGTCGTGCTGGCCCCGCTGTACGGGGGCGCGGCGATGCTGGTCCGGGAGACCGCCCGGCGGACCGGCGGCGGCTGGCCGGCGATCGTTCTGCTCGCTGCGGCGTTCGGCGTGTACCAGGCCGGCCTGGTCGACCAGTCGCTGTTCAACCCGGCATTCCTGGCCGACACGGAGTTCGCCGAGTCCGGCGCGGAGGCCGCCGGGACGCGGGTGCCGGGGCTGGGCTTCAGCGCCGAGCAGGCGATCGACTTCGTCGGCAACCACGTCGCCCTGAGCATCTGCGCGCCGATCGCACTGGTGGAGTCGTACGTCGGCGCGCGCTGGCGGCACCGGCCGTGGTTGGGCCGCTGGGGACTGCTGCTGACCGGAGTGCTTTTCGCCCTCGGCAGCCTGATGATCTTCACCGACGACTCGGCCGGCCGGAAGGGTTTCCTGCTCAGCCCGGTGCAGGCGGCCGTTGCGGTGCTGACCGTGCTCCTGCTCGTCGCGGCGGCCCTGCTGCCCCGGTGGCGGCGTACGCCCCGACGGGTGGTCGCTACTGCCCCACACCCGGGGTGGGTCGGCCTGGTGGTGCTCGGCGCGCACCTGAGCACCGTGCCGCTGAGCGGCTGGGTCCGGGTGGGCTGGCAACTGGCCGCTGCCGTCGCGGTGGCCGTACTGGTGGTGCGCTGGTCCCGGCGCGCGGACTGGAGTCAGCGGCACGTCCTCGCCGCCTGGGCGGCCGGTCTGCTCGTCGCCGCCGCAATCGCGTACGTCGTGCCGAGCTACGCCCCGGCGTCGCCGACGGAGGCGCTGGTCGGCGACGTGGTGGGCACCGTGGTCGTGCTCGCCCTGACAGTCGGCGCCTTCCACCGGCTGCGCCGGCGGCCTCCGGCGGACGAGCGGGCGGAGGCTCGCGGGAACGGCTCGACGCATTGACAAGCGTTGGCAGACTTCGCGGTGCGGGGCAGCATCCGCCCGTACACCCAGGAAGCCCAGGACGGAGGTCCACCGCCATGCGGAGACGAACCCGCCGCGCGCTGACCGCGCTGACGGCCCTGCTGGTCGCCGCCACGCTGGCCGGGGCGGCGGTGCCCGCTCAGGCCGACCCGCTGCCCGGAGTCGAGCCGACGGTCACCGCCACCGTCTGGGCGAACGCACCGACCACCGCCGAGTACCGGCCGAGCTGGGGCTACACCGCCACCAACACCGAGGGCGGGGTGCTGATCCGGCGCACCGGCACCGGGGCGTACACGGTGGTGCTGGAGCAGGCGCCGGTCCGCGGCGGTGTCCCGCACGTCGTGGCGTACGGCAGCGGGCCGGTCTTCTGCACCACCGCCGGCTGGTACCGCAGCCTGGTCGCCCCCGACCTGCTGATCCAGGTGCGCTGCTTCGCCGCGACCGGCGCCGCGGTGGACAGCCGCTTCGTGCTCACCTACAGCAACGCCCGGTGGACCGGTGACGGCCGGTTCACCTGGTTCGTCACCGACCAGGCGGCCCCCGTCGGGATGCGCACCCTGCCGGCCACCTACCGGTACGACTCCGTCGGCGGCGAGATCCGCTACGAGCGGATCGCCACCGGTCACTACCGCTTCCACCTGACCTACCGGTACGACTACTCCTTCCCCATGTCGCACGTGACGGCCGTGGGCAGCACCGGCGTGCACTGCCAGATCGGCCCGCCGGACATGCACGACGTGTGGTGCCGCAACGCCGCCGGCAACCTGGTCGACGCCCGGTTCGCGGTCACCTACGGCAACAAGGTGGACCTGCTCGGTCACTCCACCGGCCCGCGCATGCACACCGGCGTCCTCTACGGCGAGCAGGCCGACGGCGACGGCGTGGTCTGGGGGGAGAACTGGAACTCGACCCTCCCGGGATTCGCCAATGCCGACGGCCGGCACCTCGGCACCGGTCACTACGAGATGCGGATCAACGGCACGGGCGCGGCGTACGGCACGGCCTTCGTCAACGCCTTCCGCAACGACTTCGACCGGCCCCCGCACGGGTACTGCGCCGTGGCGGGCTGGTCCCCGGTCGGCCTCTCGGACACCCTCGTCACCGTGCGTTGCTACGCGTACCTGGGTGTGCCGGCGAACCTCAACGTGCGGGTGTCGTACACCACCTGGCCGGCGGCCTGATCCGGCGGGCCGGCGACGGCCTGGCCTCCTGGCGTCGCCGGCCCGCGCCCACCAGCCGGTCACCTCGCCGGGCGGACGAGGAAGGACCCGGCCACGGCGGGCCGATTACACTCGCGCCACATCCCTCTGGAACGGGGCAGTCGCAATGGGCGAACTGTTGTCGACGGTCGTGCAGCTCGTCGGCTCGTATCTCACCCGGCTGCTCGACCGGCGGGTGGTGTCCAAGGACGCGAAGGTCGCAGCCGAGCTGATGGCCGTGGTCGTGGCCCTCCAGGAGCTGTGTCTCACCGGCAACCGGATCCTCGCCCTCGCCGGGACGATCGTCTCGGGCACCGCCCGGCCCGACGACCTGACGGAGTTCGCCGCCGCGCTGCGCCGCCAGTCCACCCTGGTGGATCAGCTCAGGAGCAGGATCGAGACCGCGCGTCCGCTGCTCGCCACCGTCGAGGTGGAGTTCGCCCTCAGCGTGGCACCGTTCCTCGACGCGAAGTCAGGGCTGCTGGCCCGCTGGCAGCAGCAGGCGGCGGTGAGTGAGTACTCCACCACCACGCTGCTCTTCCTGCCCGCCGAGAGCGTCACCCGGGCGGTGGCGGCGAGCCGGCCCGACGCCGCCTCCGCCTCGCTGGACCTGGATCGGACGGACTTCGTGCTGGTGGTGGCCGACGAGGTACGCGACGTGCGCCGCCGGGAGGTACGCGACATCCGCACCGCCACCGACGCCGAGCGCGACCCGGTGCTGCGGGAGATCGAACAGGCCCGGGCCGGGCTGGAGACCGCGTCGGCGCTCTGCGCCCGGTTGCTCACGGCGACTCGGGAGACCGTCGGGCCGGAGGCGTTCGCCCAGTTGCGGCGGGACCTGGCGGGTCGGTGACTCCGCCCCCGAGCGCGCCCAGCTCTGGGTCGCGGGGATAGCCGCCGTAGCGGGCCAGCGCGTACGAGCCGACGCCGGTGGCCAGCAGGCTGATCGAGGCCATCCCCAGTTCCCGGCTGAGTTCTTCGGTGTTGAACATGAGTCGTTGGAACAGTCCGGTGCCCGTCGCCTGGTCGGTGAGCCGGATCTCGTCGAGCGACGCGCGCCGCTCCGGAAAGGAGAAGCGCAGCCCGAGCAGGGCGTGCAGGGTGCCGTCCGGCGCGATCCGCAGGTCGACGGCACCGCCGCCGTCGGGGTAGAGCGACACCTCGAACCGCGCCTCCGGCAGACCCGCCGCCAGCAGCTCACGGAACCGGCGCGGCGGGATCGGCACCCAGCGCCGCCAGGCCGCGATGAACTCCTCGTCCGCCCGGGCCACCGTCATCACCGGCTCCAGCGCCGTCAGGTCGGCGACCGCTAGGGCGTCGATCTCGGCCCGGAGATCCCGCGCCGGGGGTGGCGGCCGGCGCAGCAGCCGTACCGCGGCGGCCTCCGCCAGCAGCGCGTCGAAGTGCGGGTCGGGCCGGAACCGGCCGAGGCAGAAGTCGTCGCCCAGTCTGGTGGCGAGGTGCTGCCACCAGGCCGCCGCGCGTACCGGCCGGAGCCCGAACCGCATGGCGCCGACGATGAAGCAGCGGTGTAGCAGCAGGGTGGCGCTGACCGCGTCGACGTCGACCATCGGCCCGTCCAGGGCGCGTGGCGCGTCGGCGGCGTTGCGGTCCATCTCCGTGTACGCGACGAGCGGCGGGGCGTCCGCGATCCGCACCGGGATGATGCTGTCGAGCTGAGCGGCGGGATCGACCGGCGCCCAGACCACGTCGTCGTTGAGGACGATCAGGGGTTGCAGCCCCTCGTCCTGCCGTACCGCCAGTTCCAGGGCCGGGTCGCCGCGCGGGGAGAAGATCTGCCGGGCCCGCAGGACGGAGTCGGGGTGCAGCCGTACGGCGTCGTCGATGGCCGGCACGGTCACGCGCAGCTCGGCTCCGTCCGCACGGATCTGGAGCGCCGGCAGGGTGCGCAGGGCACTGACGAGTTCACCGCTGTCCATGGGTCACTGTAGCGGGACATCGAGGCGTGAGGATGTCCCGGTCAGGGCGCGGGCAGCTCCGGGCCGCCGTCGAGCAGCGGGGCGAGCAGGTCGCCCTGCTTCTCCACCCGCTTGAGCACCTCGGTCGCCGTGTACGGCTTCGTCGCCGGCCGCTTCCCGGCCGCCCCGGCCTCCACCTCGTCCCAGGTCAGCGGGGTCGACGCCGACGGCACCGACTGGGCGCGCAGCGAGTACGGCGCCACCGTCGTCTTCGCCGCGTTGTTCTGGCTCCAGTCGATGAAGACCTTCCCCGGCCGCAGGTTCTTCGCCATCTTCGACACGATCAGCTTGGGGTGCGCCTTCTCCAGCTCCTGGGCGATGCGCCGCGCGTACGCGGACACGTCGTCGGCGTCCTGGGTGCCGGCGATCGGGCAGCAGAGCTGCATGCCCTTCTTCCCCGAGGTCTTCGGATAGGACTCCACCCCGTCCTCGGCCAGCCGGTCGCGCATCAGCAGCGCCACCTGGCAGCACTGCCGCAGCGCCGCCGGCGCGCCCGGGTCCAGGTCGACGACCATCATGTCGGGGTGCTCGCCCACCTTCCACTGCGGCGTGTGCAGCTCCAGCGCGGCGAGATTCGCCAGCCAGACCAGGGTGGGCAGGTCGTCGGCGACCACGTAGTCGATGGTCTCCCGCCCCTTGCTCGACCCGGGCGCGGGCAGCGTCTCGGTGCGTACCCAGTCGGGGGTCGCGGCCGGGGCGTTCTTCTCGAAGAACGAGCCGCCGGTCACCCCGTTGGGGAAGCGGATCCGGGTCAGCGCGCGGTCGGCGAGGTGCGGCAGCAGCACCGGGGCGATCCGCGTGTAGTAGTCGATCACCTCGCCCTTGGTGAAACCGGCCTCGGGGTAGAGCACCTTGTCCAGGTTGGACAGCTCCAGCGTGCGCCCCTCGACCTCCACCCGGAACCGTTCAGCCGGCATCGTCGACCTCCTCCGGTGGCTTGTCCGGCCGCAGCCGCAGCACCCGGGGGAACCGCAGTCGCCCGTCCGGGGTGCGCTGGCCGTACTTCACCTCCACCACGACCCGGGGTGTTACCCAGATCGCGCCCCGGGCATCCTCGCGCGGCACGTCACCGGCGAACGGCGACTCCGCCTGACGCAGCGGCTCCAGCTCGCGCAGCAATTCCCGCTCCAGCGCCGCGCCGATCCCGCCGCCGACCCGCCCCCGGTAGGTGAGCCGCCCGTCCGGCCGGGGCACCCCGACCAGCAGCCCGCCGATCTTCCGCGCGCCGGGCCGCCAGCCGCCGATGACGAAGTCGCCGGTGACCTCCAGCTTGACCTTCACCCAGTCGGGCGAGCGCACCCCGGCCCGGTAGAGCGAGTCGACCCGCTTGGCCATCACCCCTTCCAGCCCGTGCTCGCCGGCCGCCTCGTAGGTGGCCGCGCCGTCGGCGAAGACCGGCGGCACCGCCCACCGGGCCGCGCCGAGGCCGAGCCCCTCCAGCGCCTCCCGCCGCTGCAGGTAGGAGCGGCCGGTCAGGTCCTCGCCGCCGAGCCGGAGCAGGTCGAAGATCATGTACGTCACCGGGGCCGCCGCCGCGAGCCGGGCCGCCTTCGCCCGGTCCCGGACGTGCATCCGCTCGGCCAGCGCGGTGAACGACGGCTGCCCGGTCTGGTTGAAGAGCACCACCTCGCCGTCGAGCAGCGCGTCGTCGACCTGCTCGGCCAGGGTGATCAGCTCGGGGTACGCGGCGGTGATCTCCACGCCGCTGCGCGCGTACAGGTGCTGCCGGCCGCCGGTGATGTCGGCCAGCGCCCGGACCCCGTCCCACTTGAACTCGTACGCCCAGCCGTCATCCACCGGGAGCGGCCCGGTCATCGCGAGCATCGGCTTCAGCGGCGCGCCGGGCACCTTTCGACTGTAGTTGCGCAGCGAAGAGCGTGCGCCCCGTTCGATCGTTTGCGATTCTGGTCAGAACCGGGGAGAGGAGCGCGGCATGCGGGCGATCTGGAAGGGAGCCGTGTCCTTCGGGCTGGTGTCGATCGGGGTGAAGCTCTACTCGGCCACCGAGGAGAAGGACATCCGTTTCCACCAGGTGCACCGCGCCGACGGGGGGCGGATCCGCTACAAGCGCACCTGCCAGGTCTGCGGCGAGGAGGTCACCTACGACGACATCGCCAAGGGCTACGACCTCGGCGGCGGCGAGATGGTGATCCTGACCGACGAGGACTTCGCCGAGCTGCCGCTGACCAGCTCACGCGCCATCGACGTGCTGGAGTTCGTCCCGGCCGAGCAGGTCGACCCGATCCTCTACAACAAGGCGTACTTCCTGGAGCCGGAGGGCTCGGCGACCAAGCCGTACGTGCTGCTGCGCGACGCGCTCGCCGACTCCGAGCGGGTGGCGATCGTCAAGGTGGCGCTGCGCCAGCGCGAGCAGTTGGCCACCCTGCGGGTCCGCGAGGGCGTGCTGCTGCTCAACACGATGCTCTGGCCCGACGAGGTGCGTACCCCCGACTTCGGGTTCCTCGACGAGGACCTGAAGGTCCGTCCGCCGGAGCTGGCGATGGCCAGCTCCCTGATCGACTCGATGGCCGGCACGTTCGAGCCGGACGCCTTCACCGACGACTACCGGGCGGCGTTGCAGGAGGTCATCGACGCCAAGGTCGAGGGACGGGAGGTGGTGCAGCCGGAGGAGGAAGAGGCCGCCCCGGCCGCCGCGGTGGACCTGATGGCCGCGCTGAAGGCCTCCGTCGAGCGGGCCAAGGCGGCCCGGGGCGAGGAGCCGGCCGGCGCCGGCGCGGGCGAGCCGACGCCGATCTCCGCGGCCCGCTCGGCGAAGAAGGCCGCGAAGGCCCCGCCGAAGAAGGCGGCGGAGAAGAAGGCCGCCGCGAAGAAGGCGGAACCGGCGAAGAAGGCCGCCAAGAAGACCGCGGAGAAGAAGGCCGCCAAGGCGCCGGCGAAAAAGGCTGCCGCGAAGAAGGCCGCCCCCCGCAAGACCGCCTGAGCGTCCGGGCCGGGGGCCACCGACGGCGTACGCCGGGGCCCCCGCCGACGGTCAGCCGCGGCCGAGCTTCTGGGTGGGGGTGATCCGGACGATCACCCGCTCCTCGCCCGGCTGCCGGAACGGGTAGGTGTCCTGCCCGAGGTACTTCTTCGCCATCCGGTCGATGTGCTCGTCGGCGCCCTCGCTGACCAGCTCGGCGGTGCCCTTCACCCAGAGCGTGCGGAAGTCGTCGGCCTTGTCCACCACGGAGACCGCCACCATCGGGTTGCGCTCGATGTTGTGGTACTTCTGCCGCCCCCGGGCGGTGTTGAACATGATGTGCTCGCCGTCGGTGTCCACCCAGACCGGGGTGACGTGCGGGGTGCCGTCGGGCTCGACGGTCGCCACGTGGGCCAGCTGGGGCTCGGAGAGCAGGACCAGGTCTTCGTCGGTGAGGATCGCCATGGTCCAGAACCTACCGCCGGGCCGTCCACTGCGGCGGCTCCTCGGCACAAGTTCCGCTCGTGCTCGACTGGCTGAGCGACACGCCCGCGCAGACGCGGAACGGGCGGTGGCCGTCGCCGGCCACCGCCCGTTCGTGCTTCCTCGTTCAGCCGTTCATCGCCGCGCGAGGTCCGGCTCGGGCATCTCGCCCGGGGTGGGCTCCGCGGGCGGAGCGCCCGTGGTGAGGCCACGTACGGTGGTGCCGGCGGTGCCCGGATAGAGCCAGAAGGTGCCGACCACGTCGGCGACCACCCCGGTGGTTCCCGAGTGGTTGTAGACGTTGAACCGGTCGGTCGGGCCGATCAGGGTGACGGCCGCGTTGGCCACCGTCTCCCCGGCTGCGGCGTTCAGGTTGCTGGCCTCCGGCCGGTCGATGCCGGTGATGCCGTTCGGCCACACCTTCAGGACGGTGCTGGCGGTGGGGGCCACCGCGGTGACGTTGAGCGCCAGCGCACGCGTGTCGGCCGTCGCCACCGCGCCGGGCGTGGTGACCACGCCGCTCCTGCCGGGACCGAGGTTGACCGGCAGGCCCTGGCCCACGCGGCTGTCCACGATCCGGGTCGGCGTCCGCGGGTTGAAGCGCAGACCGTTGCGCAGGCCGGAGTCGTCGATGAAGCCGACGATGTCCACGATCACGTGGGTGTCCTTCAACGTGTAGACGCCGAAGGTCGGCAACTCCGAACTCCACGGGCAGTCGTAGCAGCGCCGCAGCGGCACGACCGCCAGGTTGGGGGTGACGGACCTCGCCTTGTAGTTGACGGTGGACGTCTTCGGCTCCGGCCATTCACCGTTCCACGCGGTCAGGAAACCGTTGGACGTCGGCGACACCGCGGTGATGTTGAGAACCGCGGCGCGCATCCGCCAGTTGGCGTCGTAGCCGTAGTTCAGCGCCAGCCGCACCTGGTGGTCGGCCGGCAGCTTCCGCCCCCAGTCGCTGCGGCTGTCGAAGAGCCGTCGCGGGACCACCGGCAGGAACTGCCCACCGACGCCACGGTTGGTGGTCACGAAGCTGTTGTCGCCGGCGTAGAAGCCGACCACGTCGACGATGGCGTGGGTGTAGCCCGAGCTGTTGTTGACCGCCACCTTCCCGCCCGAGCCCACGGCCACCGTCACCGAGTTGGACCGGGTCCAACCCCGCTTGAAGTTCAGCGACGAGGCGTTCGGCTTCGCCTTCCCGGACGGGTACACCGTCAGGAAGCTCGACGCCGTCGGCTCGGTGACGGTCACGTTGAGCACCACCGCGGACACGCCGGCGGACGGGACGCCGCCGCGGCCGGTCACCTGGAGGTTGGCCGTGCCGTTCGGGCCCAGCTTCGCCTTCGCGGCACCGTTGCCGGTACGCGTGTCCATGATCCGCGCCGGGGACAGCGGGTAGTAGGTGCCCCGGGAGCCGATCACGCCGTTCACGGTCAGCGGGACCGTGCGCGGGCTGCTGAGGCTGTCGTTCGGCAGCTCCAGGACCGCGTGCCGGGTGCCGCCGCCGGCCGGCGTCGGCGCGACGTCCACCCGGCAGGTCTGACCCTTGAGCAGCGTCGCGTCCCTGCAGGTGTCGGCGGTGACGACGAACGACGAGGCGTCGGTGCCGGTGATCGTGGCCGCCCCGAAGGTGGTCGGCTCCGCGCTGGTGCCGGTCACGGTGACGGAGTTCGCCGGGCCCCGGTCGGCGATGTACTGGTCGCCGAAGGAGAGCGAGGCCGGGGAGACGCCGACCGTACGCGGGTCCAGACCGTTGACGCCGAGCTGCACGTACCGCTTGCCGAGCAGCGTGTTGTCGGGGAGCTGGAGCCACGTCCAGTCGCCACCCAGCTTGGTCGGCGCGGCACTGATCGTGACGGTGCAGGTCTCGCCACGGACCCGGGTGGTACCCGAGCAGGTGTCCTCGCTGATCGAGAAGGCGGTCGTCGGGGACCAGAAGCCGGCCGTGCCGAAGACGGTGGCCGCCGACCCGGTCGACGTCACCGTGATCGTCCGGGTCACCGGCGGGCTGCCCACCAGCCGGTCACCGAAGTTGTGCGACATGACGTCGGTCGCAGCGGCGGCGTAGTCGACCGACGACTTCCACCGGATCTCGCCGTGCAGGTCGTTGTAGCTGGAGTAGCAGGAGATGACGTACGACGCCGCGAAGGCGGTCAACGCACCCGTCTCCGGGTCGGTGGTGGCCTCCCGGACGGTGAGCGTGCCCGGGGCCTCGTCGCAGCTCGCCCCGGCGTGCTGCACGTCGGCGAGGGCGTGATCGGCGCTGGGATAACCGGCCAGCTGGTACGCGGTCCCGGCGGTCCAGGTCGCGCCGGTGGGCGGGGCCAGACGCCACGTCCAGTTGTCGCCGCCCTGCTCGGCGCGGAGGTTGAGTTCGCCGCCGGCGGCCGCGCCGACGGTGAAGGTGGCTCCGTCGGCCTGGTCGAACACCTGGGTCCCCTGGTACCACCAGGAGTTGGGGTTGCCGTCGACGGAGAGAGCGGTGTGGGGAGCGGTCGCCGCCGGGGCCGCGTCGGCGGGACCGGACACCGCCGTCGTCACGACCACCGTGGCGATGACGCCCGAGAGGACGCCACGGATGTTGGGCAAGAAAGACCCCCGTCTTTGGGAAGAAAGAATGCCAGCGGACCATAGGTGGGGGATCGATCGACCGGCAACACGGTAACCCGACAACTGACCGAAAAGATCATCAGAGTCGGCCGGTCGTGTCGTCGCCGGACAGGGCGTGGGAGACCGGGCGGGCGACGGGACACCCACGGCATCGATCCGGGTACCGTGTGCGCTGGCCACGGCACCGGGTCGACGGGCCGGTCACCCACACCAGCAGGGAGTCGAGGACGTGAGCGAGCGTACGCAGAACCGGTCGGCGGGCCAGGGCCCGGAGACGAAGGCACAGCGGCGGCTGGCCGCCCAGCTGGCGGCGCAGAAGGCCGCCGAGGCGAAGCGGCGCCGGCAGGCCTGGCTGGGGGCGCTCGCCGGCGTCGCCGTCATCGCGGTGATCGTGGGCGTCTTCGTGGTGGCCCGGGGCGGCGACGAGGCCCCGAAGCCGGCCGCCTCGCCCGCCGGCTGCCCGGGCGGCTTCCCGACCCTGCCGGACGGCGCCGACCGGGCGCTGTGCAGCAAGCCGCAGGCCGGCAAGGGCGAGGGTGAGCTGAGCGGCCTGAAGGCCACCCCGCTGATCCGGGGCAACGGCGCCGCCGCCCAGAGCGGCCAGCAGATCACCGTCAACTACGTCGGGGTGTCGTACCGGACGGGCGAGGAGTTCGACGCCTCCTGGAAGCGCTCCGAGCCGTTCTCCTTCATGCTCGGCCAGGGCAACGTGATCCCGGGCTGGGACCAGGGCCTGCAGGGGCAGACCGTGGGCAGCCGGGTGCAGCTGGACATTCCGGCCGATCTCGCGTACGGCGACAAGCCGCAGCGCCCGGGCGCCCCGGCCGGCCCGCTGCGCTTCGTCGTCGACGTGCTCGCGGTGCAGTAGCCCACAGGGTCTTCCCGCTCGTCACCTACCCGCAGTAGGTTCGGGGTCACCGTGGGCGGTTTCCGCCGCGTCACGGTGACCCCTCACCATTGCGGAGGTGCGCGTGTCGGCGCTGGACGACCCCGGGCGGACCGCCCGGCTGATGTGGACGCACGTCGAACCTCTGCACGCGGTCACCTACTTCCATCCGCGGGCCCGGGCCGCGTACGAGGCGGTCGGGCTGCGTGGCTACTGGCGGGGCTACTTCGCCGGCCGGGCCGCGCCGCTGGGCCCCACCGACGCCGCCCCGGTGATCGCCGCGTTCTACACCTTCGCCCCGCCCATGGTGAGCCGGGCGCTGCCGGCGGTCTGGCGGCTGGCCACCCCGCAGGAGGCGCTGCGGGCTCGGCTCACCGGCGCCGTGCAGGCCCTCGCCGAGCTGACCTACGAGCTGCCCGAGACCCATCTGGCCGAGGCGGCGGAGCTGCTGGAGGAGGCCGCCGGGGCGATCGAGCCGGCCGGCCGGGTGCTCGGCGCGGCCAACGCCGCCCTGCCGCGCGGTGAATACCCTCTGGCCCGGCTCTGGCAGGCGGCCACCACGCTGCGCGAGCACCGCGGCGACGGGCACATCGCCGCACTGGTCGCCGCCGACCTCGATCCGGTGGAGGCGCTGGCCTGGCGGGTCGCGGTGGACCAACCCCTGCAGAACCTGCTCGGCCGGGGCTGGTCGGAGGAGCAGTGGCACGCGGCACGGAGCCGGCTGGCCGAGCGTGGCTGGCTCGGCCCGGAGGGCGAGGCGACCGAGCTCGGGCGGGCCGGTTTCCAAGCCGTCGAGGACGCCACCGACCGCGCCGCCGCCCGGCCCTGGCGGGCGCTGGGCCCGGACCGCACCGACCACCTCCGCGAACTGCTCGAACCGATGGCCCGCGCCTGCCACACGGTGATCCCGGAGAACAGCCCCATCGGGCTGCCCGCCCTGCAGAGCTGACGCCCCGCCGCCCGCCCCGGTCGGGGAGGATGGGCGGGTGACGGTGGATGCGGTGGTGTTCGACCTAGACGGCGTGATCGTGGACTCCGAGCCGGTCTGGGAGGAGGTCCGGCGGGCGTACGTGGCCGCGCACGGGGGCACCTGGCAGCCGGACACCCAGCGCCGGCTGATGGGGATGAGCACGGGCGAGTGGGCCGACTACCTCAGCGCCGAGCTGGGCGTCGACCGCGACGCCGGGCAGGTCGCCACCGAGGTGGTCGAGGAGATGACCCGGCGGTACGCGCGCCACGTACCCCTGATCGACGACGCCGACCGGGTGGTGCGCCGGATCGCCGGGCGGTGGCCGCTGGGGCTGGCCAGCTCGTCGCCGACCCGGCTGATCGCCGCGGCGCTGGCCGCCATGGACCTCACCGACGCCTTCCGGGTCACCCTCTCCACCGAGCAGACCGCGCGGGGCAAGCCCGCGCCGGACGTCTACCTGGCCGTCGCCGACCGGCTCGGCGTCGACCCGGCCCGCTGCGTCGCGGTCGAGGATTCCTCCAACGGGGTACGCTCCGCGGCCGCCGCCGGCATGCCGGTGGTGGCGATCCCGCACGGGTCGTACCCGTTGGACCCGGACGCCGCGGCCCTCGCCGCCGTGGTGCTGACCTCGGTGCACGACCTCACCCCGGAGGTCGTGGACCGGCTGGGCTGATCCCCGGCCGCCCGTTGTCAGATCCGGCGGCTGCGGCTGGACCGGGGCAGGAACGGGACCTCGGGGCGCTCACCGACGGCCGGAGACGCCTCGACCGGCTCACGGGCGGGCTCCGGCGGGGCCGGCGGCGCGACGTCGGCACCGACACGAAGCGTCACGTGCGGAGTCGGTGCCAACTCTGGTACGTCCCGCATGACCCCTCCTCGACCGGCTACCCGGTGATACGGACGGCGGGCCCCCCGGGATCGGTCGGCGGCAGCGGACCGGGCACCGGCCCGTAGCGGGCGACCGCCGAACCGGTCACCGTCGCCCAGTGCAGATCGCCGTACGACCAGTGCCACCAGGCGGACGGGTAGTTGACGAGGTTCATCGCGGTCAGGGCGTGGACCAGCAGCAACCGGCGCGCCCGGGGCTCGGGCGGCACCAGCGGCGACGCGGTGTGGCAGGCGCCGTCGCACTCCTCGGGCCGGGCGTAGAGGCTGCTGCCGAGTGCGAACTCCATCCCGGTGCTATCACACAGAGTGAGGTCGACGGCCGCGCCGGTGAGGTGCGGGTCCGCCCGGTGCGGCGGTGCTCGCCGGCTGATCCGGTCCACCAGCCTCGCCCGGCCGGTCCACCCGGGGTCCCGCCCGACGGGGCACGGTCCCGCACCGGCCGGACGCCATCCGCCGACCACGGTCAGCCGCAGGCCCGGCGGCAGGAGGGTCTGGGCGGCGACCAGCCGGTCGACGAGGGCGCTCCGCAGGAACGGGCCGGAGTCGTGGGCGGCCGGACGGACCAGGATGCCGACCGCGCCGACGTCGACCAAGGGATCGCCGCACTCGACGAGGCGGACGGGCGCGCGAACTCCGGTGGGCTCCGGCAGGTACAGCGGCATGGTGGACATCCCCCAGCGGGTACGGCGGACGGGCCACCCGGCGATGGCCGGGTGGCCCGTCCGCGGAGGCGGTCAGAAGAGGCGGTCGAAGGCCGACCAGTTGTTGCTGATGGCCGCGCCGGTGCCCGAGGTGAAGCCGCCGGAGCCGTTGCCCTTGTACAGGTGCAGATCCTTCGTCGACGCGTTGCGCGCCAGCACGTCGCCGTCCCCGTCGCCGTCGAAGTCGCCGACTGAGAAGATCATGTCGAAGGTCGACCAGTTGTTGCTGATGGCCGCGCCGGTGCCCGAGGTGAAGCCGCCCGAGCCGTTGCCCTTGTACAGGTGCAGGTTCTTGGTCGAGGCGTTACGGGCCAGCACGTCCGGGTCACCGTCGCCGTCGAAGTCACCGACCGAGAAGATCCGGTCGAAGGCCGACCAGTTGTTGCTGATCGCACCCGCGCCGGCGGAGAAGCCACCGGAGCCGCTGCCCTTGTACAGCCACAGGTCCTTGGTCGAGGCGTTACGGGCCAGCACGTCCGAGTCACCGTCGCCGTCGAAGTCACCGGCCGGGAAGATCATGTCGAACGCGGACCAGTTGTTGCTGATCGCCGCGCCGGTGCCCGAGGCGAAGCCACCGGAGCCGTTGCCTCGGTACAGGTGCAGGTCCTTCGTCGACGCGTTGCGCGCCAGCACGTCGGCGTCCCCGTCACCGTCGAAGTCACCCGCGTTGACGACGATGTCGAACGCCGACCAGTTGTTGCTGATCGCCGCGCCGGTGCCCGAGGTGAAGCCACCGGAGCCGTTGCCCTTGTACAGGTGCACGTCCTTCGTCGACGCGTTGCGCGCCAGCACGTCGGCGTCGCCGTCACCGTCGAAGTCGTTCGATCCCCACAGCGCGTCAACGATGATCTGCGCGTCGCCCGCCTCCGGCTGGTAGCGGTCCGGATAGGCGGAGACCTGGACCGTCTGGCAGACCACGCCGATCTGGGTGGTCATCCAGGAGTTGTCCGGAAACTTCCGCAGCATGCTGTTGAGGAAGGCGTTCGTCGCCCAGGTCGGGTCGAGCCGCTGGCTGGCCGTACCCCAGCTCGCCCGCTGCTGGAACAGGCCGAGGCTGTCGTGGTCGACCATCTCGTCGATGTTGCGGATGCCGGTCTCGACGATGGTGGTGGTGACGGCGATGGTGGCGGCCCTCGGGTGCAGGCCCCGGGCCTGCACGGCCTGGACCACCTTCCGGGCGCAGGAGACGCGGTACGCGTCCATGTAGCCGTCCATCTTGGCGCTCAGTCTGGTGTTCAGCGTGGCGGCGAGGGCGGCGTCTCCGGCGGTGGTGCCGACGGACGAGCAGGGTGCGGTGCTGTAGGCGAGGGTGGTGTAGCCGGCGTCGGCGACCAGACCGCCGACCACGCCACCGACGACCACCTGCGCGACGGTGTGGTCCCGTAGCCGTACCCGGGACCAG